>DAOUWE010000014.1 GCA_030667285.1 Candidatus Shapirobacteria bacterium
AAAAGAAATCCGGTCGTGATAACAAGGGTCAAATTTCTGTCCGTCATCGAGGCGGTGAGCAGAAACGATTCCTTCGTCTTATAGACTGGAAAAGAAACAAGTTCGACATCGAAGCCAAAGTCAAAACAATTGAATACGATCCAAACCGAACCGCAGCCATTGCTCTTCTGGTTTACAAAGACGGAGAAAAAAGGTATATTCTTTCACCCGAAGGCCTAAAGATAGGGGATACCGTCATCAGTTCAGACAGCGCTCCTGTTAATCCCGGGAACTGTTTAAAACTAAAAGATATTCCTACCGGGATACCCATTCACAATCTAGAGTACGTTCCCGGAAAGGGAGGCCAACTCATCAGAGGAGCAGGAACATCCGCTCTTGTCCAGAGTGTTGAAGGAGATAAAACCATCATTAAGCTTCCTTCCGGAGAAATAAGAATTTTCAACTCTAACTGTCGGGCCACTATCGGCACTGTCGGTAATGCTCAGCACTTCAACGAAAAACTAACTAAGGCCGGACAGAAAAGACTACGAGGCATTAGACCTACCGTTCGAGGCGTAGCTCAACATCCCTACTCCCACCCTCACGGAGGAGGAGAAGGAAAAAGTGGTATCGGCATGAAGTATCCTAAAACTCCATGGGGCAAGCACGCTCTTGGTAAGAAAACAAGAAAAAAGAAAAAACGATCAAACAAATATATTATAAAAAGAATAAACTAAAAAATGTCTAGAAGTTCAAAAAAAGGACCCTATATCGATCCCAAACTTTTAAAAAAGGTCGAAAACAATAAATCCAAAAAACCAATTAAAACTTGGTCTCGGGCTTGTAAAATTCCGCCCCAATTCTTGGGTCACACATTCGAGGTTCACAATGGACGCGACTTTATAAAAGTCTTCGTCAACGAAGAAATGATCGGTCATCGTCTCGGAGAATTTGCTTCCACCCGAACCTTCAGAGGCCACGGACGAGTCGTTAAACGTGTTATCGAAAAAACCTAAAATGGACAAAAAACCTAAAAAAACACCGGTTCCAGCTCCTAAAACCACACCTCAAAAGGTGACCTTTTCAGTTTCTCAAAAAATGGTTCATATGTCTCCCCGCAAATTAAGACTGGTAGCTAAAGAAATTAAAAAACTAAGCCTGTCTGAAGCTCTTGTTAAACTTAAACTAACTAACACTAAAAGAACCAGGATCTTTGTTGACCTTCTAAAACAAATTATTTCCGATGCTGAAAATAACTTCAAACTGGATCCAGCCTCCTTGTCCATCAAAGAAATCCTAGTCAACGATGGCCAGAAACTTAAAAGAATGGATAAATCTCATTCTGCACGTTTTCAGTCTGGTTTGAGAATCACTCGAAAAAGTAAAATTAAAATTACTGCCGAAGGCAAACAACATGGGACAAAAAGTTAACCCCCTTAGCTTTAGGCTAGAAATCAAAAACAGTCATCACAAGTGGTTGTCTCGTTGGTATGCCCCCAAAGGAAAATATCGCCACTTATTGCTCGAAGATCTGAAGATAAGAGAGTTTTTGGACAAAAGACTGGCTACAGCCGGCCTGGCTCAAGTTGGGATTCAAAGATTAAACAAAAAACTAAAAATCATTCTGACCACTACTCGCCCCGGACTAATTATTGGTCGTGGGGGAAAGGGCCTGGAAGAACTCAAAAAAGATCTCGTCAAGACGGTCTCCTTGAAAGACTCCGGCAAAAATTTCGAAATTCAAGTTGAAGAACTGAAAAATCCCGATTCTTCGGCTAAACTAATTGCTGAAAAAATCGCTTACCAGCTTAATCGGCGTTTTCCTTATCGACGTGTCGTCAACAATGCTATGGAAAAAGCCATCAGCAGTGGCGCCTTGGGTATCAAAATAATTTTAGCCGGCCGAATTAACGGAGCCGAAATCAGTCGTACTGAAAAATTTTCCACTGGCCCCATCCCTCTTTCTACTCTAAGAGCTCACATTGATTATTACGAAAAACCGGCCCTAACCAGGTCCGGCTATATCGGAATCAAAGTCTTTTTAAATAAAGGAGAAACCATCTAACATGTTGCAACCTAAAAAAACTAAATATCGAAAACAGTTTCGAGGAAAAATGAGGGGCATGTCCAAGGGTCATCGTTTAAACTTTGGAGATTATGGACTCAAGGCCTTAACCTGTGGCTGGGTCAGCTCTGCTCAAATAGAAGCCGCTCGTCGTGCCGTCACCGGTTACACCAAGCGTGCCGCTCGTGTTTGGATTCGTCTTTTTCCCGATAAACCGATTACTAAAAAAGGAGCAGGTGCCCCCCTGGGTGCCGGTAAAGGAGACGTTGAAGGCTATGTTGCCGTCGTTAGGCCCGGAAAAGTATTATTTGAAGTTTCCGGCGTAGAAGAATCCATTGCCAAAGAGGCCCTAAGAAGAGCTGGTTCTAAAATATCCGTTCGAACAAAAATCGTTAGCAAAAGTTACTAAAAAAAATGATAAAAAAAGCTGATAAAATCGCCTACCGACAAAAAAACAAAAAGGACTTACTCTCCCGACTTTTGGAAATCCAAAAAGAACTGGTTGAAGTCAAGATTAAAGTGACTCTTGGTCAAGAAAAAAAACACACTCAAATTAAAAAATTAAAACACGAAATCTCTTTTATAAAAACTGTCTTAAAAGAAAAATCAAATGAAACCGATGAACAAAAAAACTAAAACCAAAAAACTAACCCCCAAAGAAATTTCGGGGAAAACCTTTCAGGGAGTTGTTGTGTCCAATAAAATGGACAAAACTTTAGTTATCGCCATGGACATGAAAAGACCTCATCCTAAATACAAAAAAATAATGAAAAAAACCAAAAAGCTTTATGTAGACGATAATTTAAAAGCCAATCTGGGAGACAAAGTCTTAGTCAAAGAAACCAGGCCGATTTCTAAATTAAAAAGATTTACCACTCTAAAAATCCTAACATGATAGCTCTAAGATCTATTCTTAAGCCGGCCGATAACACCGGAGCCAAGAAGCTTCGAGTTATCCATGTCTATGTTGGATCTCACCGTCGCTATGGGGGATTAGCAGACACCGTTCTTGCTTCTGTAATCGAAGCCTCGCCCGGCGGAACAATTAAAAAGAAAGAGAAAATCAAAGCAGTCATGATTCGTATCAAAAAAGAAACACGCCGATCTGATGGTTCTTACATTCGCTTCAGTGACAATGCCGCCGTTATTGTTGACAACAACGGCAACCCGCGAGGGACCAGAATTTTTGGTCCCGTCGCTAGAGAAGTCAAGGCCAAAGGTTTTACTAAAATTGCCTCTATGGCCAAGGAAGTAATCTAAAATGAAAATAAAAATCGACGACAAAGTTAAAATAAGAGCAGGAAAAGACAAGGGCCGAACCGGCACTGTTTTGAAAATTTATCCTAAAAAATCCACCGTCTTGGTAGAAGGTGTAAATCTTTACAAGAAACACATTAAGCGCCAAAAAGACCAAGCTGGAACAATAATTGAAAAATCAAGACCGATTGCTGTTTCCAAACTTAGCTTGGTTTGTCCATCATGTCAGGAAATTACCAGAGTAGGTTATAAAATAGATAAAAATAAAGAAAAATATCGAATCTGTAAAAAATGCCAATCCATTATTAAAAATAAGGAGAAAAAGAAATAATGCTTTATAAAGATTTCCAAGAAAAAATTTCTGCCAAACTTCAAAAAGATCTCGGTCTTAAAAACCGGCTGGCTGTTCCTCGTCTTCTCAAGGTAGTTATAAACCAGAGGATTCCTGAAGCTAGAGAAAGCAAAGAATTTCTCAATGAGGCTGTTGTTGAATTAGCCTCCATTACCGGACAAAGACCGGTAATTTGTTTTGCCAAAAAATCCGAAGCCGGTTTCAAAATCAGAAAAGGCGATCCCTTGGCTTTAAAAACAACTCTTCGACGTCAAAAAATGTACGATTTTGTTGAAAAACTCTTTACTCTCGTTCTTCCCACTCTCAGGGACTTTAAAGGATTACCCCTCGGCTCCTTTGATTCCGATGCCAATTATAACTTTACCCTTGAAGAACAAACCGTTTTTTCCGAAATTGATCTTGATAAGGTAAAAAAAGTCAGAAGTCTTCAGATTACACTTGTCACTTCTACTTCTGTAAAAAAAGAGGCAAAAATGTTACTATCTGCCCTGGGTTTGCCTTTTTCTAAAGCATAATATCTCAAAAATCTAAATAAAAATGGCTAATATTGCAAAAATCGTTAGAGAAAAAAAGAAACTAAGGTTCAAAACGCGTTATCGCAATCGCTGTCAACTTTGCGGTCGCCCGAACGGATACATGCGTGTTTTTGGCCTTTGTCGACTTTGTTTTCGACGCCATGCCTCCGCCGGCCTTATTCCTGGAGTTAAAAAATCTAGTTGGTAAAAAAATGGATTCTGTAGCTGATTTATTAATAAGAATTAAAAATGCCTACTTGGCCAAACGCCAAACTTTGTCGGTGCCTCATTCCAAATTAAAAGAGGCCGTCACCAAGCTAATGGTTTCTCACCGTTTTATAAAAAAATTCACCGTTAAAAACCTCAAAACCATCGAAAAAAGTATCGAAATTGAACTACTCTATAAAGACAAGGCCCCCGCCCTTGAAAATCTAAAAAGAATTTCTAAATCCGGAGGTCGCATCTATACCACTGTCGACGCTCTTCCTTGGGGCAAAACCAAAAACACTCTCTTTATTATTTCCACCTCTCAGGGCCTGATGTCTCAAAGACAGGCCAAAACCAAAGGTTTAGGTGGTGAGCTTATGGCTGAAATCTGGTAAAAATGTCAAAAATAGGAAAACTCCCCATCACTATTCCCGACCAAGCAACGTTGAAAATCGACGGACAAGTCATTACCGTAACCGGGCCCAAGGGGGAACTTTCTCTTACCCTGCCTTCCAAAATTAAAGCTAGTTTAACCGACAAAAATCTCGTTCTGGAAAGATTGTCTGAAGATAAGCAGGCCAAGTCTAACCACGGAACTTTCCGTTCTCATTTACAAAACATGATTACCGGTGTCACAGAAGGTTGGCAAAAAGAACTACAAGTCATAGGCACAGGATACAAGGCAACCGTCGAGGGTGATTTTCTTTCTCTAACTGTTGGTTTCATAAACCCCGTTAAGTTACCCATTCTTGCCGGTTTAACAGTAACTGTCGATCAAGACAACAAAATTACTGTTCAGGGAATAGACAAAGTCTTGGTTGGTCAATTTGCCAGCAATGTTAGAAAAACCAAAAAACCGGATGCCTACAAGGGCAAAGGAATTCGTTATTTCGGAGAACACATTAAATTAAAGCCTGGTAAGGCTGCTAAATCCGAAGATTAAAACCATGAAAATAGTAAAACTTTCAAAAGAGAGAAGAAAAATAAGAACCAGAAAAAAGCTCATGGACAACAAAGGTTTGCCCAGACTTTCAGTCCATCGCACCAATAAATATACCTGGGCGCAAATAATAAATGATAAAAGGGGACACACTCTTCTTTCTCTTTCCACTAAAAATCTACCTCAAAAAACCGATAAAAAACTAACCAAAACAGAACAAGCTTCTGCTCTGGGAACACTTATTGCCAAAAAAGCCTTAAAAGTAAAAATTATTCATGTTCGTTTCGACAAAGGAGCTCATTGCTACCATGGTCGCGTCAAAGCCTTGGCCGAATCTGCCAGAAAAGCTGGTTTAAAGTTTTAAAAATAATTATGATACCTCAAAATAAAAGGAACTCAAGACCAGGTCGCGAACGACCAAGTGACGGATTCACCGAAAAAGTAGTCCAAATTAAAAGAGTTTCCAAAAAAACCAAGGGTGGAAACCAAATCTCCTTTACTTCTTTAGTGGTTATTGGTGATCAAAAAGGAAAAATAGGAATTGGTTTCGGTCGAGCAAAAGACGTAAGTTCCGCTATTAAAAAAGCCATGCGCAAAGCCAGAAACAACCCCACCGAAATTACCATCAAAAACGATACAATTACCAGTGAAATTAAACATAAATATAAATCAGCTGTCGTTCTCCTGAGGCCCGCCAGAAAAGGAACCGGAATTATCGCCGGAGGATCGATAAGGCCTTTAATAGAAGTCTCTGGTATCAAAAACATCACCACCAAAATGATGGGTACTCGAAACAAAATGTTAAACATCAAAACTGCTTACAAAGCTCTCGAAAAAATCAAACAACATGCTTAACTCTCTCAAAAAAACCACTCACAAAGGTAAAAAAAGAATCGGCCGAGGCTATGGGTCCAAAAAAGGCGGCCACACCTCGACTCGAGGGTCTAAGGGAGCCAAGGCTCGTTACAAAATCAAGTTGACCTACGATGGCACCAAAATCAAAAAAGGATGGATCAAGAGACTTCCCCTGTTGAGAGGCAAAAACAAAAACAAAAGCCAAAAAGTAAAATTGGCCATCGATCTTAACCAGTTGGAAAAATGGTATAAAGCCAAAGAAACAGTAGGCCGAGAAGATGTTTTACAAAAACTTAACGTAAAAAAAGCCGATGAAAAGAAAATTCAAATAAAAGTTCTTTCTCGGGGAAAATTAACCAAACCCTTGACTGTTACCATTCCTTGTTCGGCAAATGCCATCGAAGAAATTATTGCCCAGGGTGGTCAGGTTAAAACTCTGCAAGTCGACGCCCTGCAAGTCGATACAGGCTCTGCTAAAATGAAGGGATGAAAAGCCCCGCCAAACTGATCAGACTCTATATCGAGGGGCTCAAGACACCCATTCTCCAGAAGAAGTTTTTAATCACCTTTCTTATCCTGGCTCTTTTTAGAATGGTGGCTCACATTCCTGTTCCGGGTGTAAACCTCACTCTTTTAAAACAATTTTTTGAAGGCAACCAATTTCTCTCCCTTTTGGATATTTTCTCAGGAGGCACTTTAGCCAATTTTTCCATCGCCGCCCTGGGTTTAAATCCCTACATCAACGCCTCCATCATGCTTCAACTCATGACTATGGTTATTAAGAAATTAGAAGACCTTAGTAAAGAAGGGGAGTTTGGTCGAGAAAAAATCAACCAATACACTCGTATTTTAACCATCCCTCTTTCTATTTTTCAGGCCTTTTCCATGTACGGAATTTTGCGCAGCCAAGACATTATCCCCACTCTTTCCCCCGTCGTCCTCGCCGCCTTAATTCTAACCATGACCGCTGGAACCATGCTCACTCTTTTCCTCGCTGAACTTATCAATCAATATGGCATAGGCAACGGTGTTTCGGTCATGATTTTTGCTGGAATTATTGCTCGCTATCCTGTCAATATCATTCAAACTTCATCCGTGGTCGGCGCAAACGGACTTTTCAACCTTATGAGCTTTTTAATTTTGGCTTTAATTTTAACCCTGGGAATAGTTTTTGTAGAAGAGGCGATTTTAAGAATTCCTATCAAATATGCCAAAACGAAACAAACTACGTACCTGCCGTTAAAAGTGGACACCGCCGGCGTTATGCCTATCATTTTTGCCCTGTCCTTAGCCACTATTCCATCCATGGTCGCTCAATTCTTAGCCACTGTCGATAATACCACTCTGGTCAATATAGCCAATGGCATCAGTAATTTCCTGATCCCTGGCTCAGCCACTTATAGTCTTTTTTACTTTACCCTGGTTGTTGTTTTTACTTACTTTTATACCGGTGTGGTTTTCAAGCCCAAAGATATTGCTCAAGATTTAAGAAAATCCGGCGCCTTTATTCCCGGCATCCGCCCCGGCAAATCTACCGAAGCCCGTCTACAATTCCTTTCTTCCCGAGTCACCGTCATCGGCGCTGTCTTTTTGGGCTTCGTCGCTGTTATACCCAGCATTGCTCAGAATCTAACCGGAATAACCACTTTAGCCATTGGCGGTACCAGTCTCTTAATTGTGGTTTCCGTCATTATTGAACTCACCAGAAAAGTAGAAAACGTAGTCCAAATGTATCGTTATGAAAAATTCACTTATTAAATAACTCTTATGAATTTAATCATCATCGGACCTTCAGGATCCGGAAAAGGCACTCAAGCTAAAAAAATCGCCAAAAAATACAAGCTTACCCACTTTTCCACCGGCCAACTAATACGTGGTCACATCAAAAAAAAGACCGCTCTGGGAAAAAAAGCAGAAAAATACATTAAAACCGGTAACTGGGTTCCTACAGAAATACTATTCAAAGTGTTATTTCCTGAACTAAAAAACAATTTTATTCTGGACGGTACTCCTCGCTATTTAAAACAGTGTGGTTTACTAGACAAATATTTAGAAAAACACCACCAAAAAATTGATGCCGTCATTTATCTTTTCATTACCACCAAAGAACTTTTCCGTCGTCGGAAATTTTATGGTGACAAGTTCCAAGACGCATCTCGAACCGACAATTCAGATGAGCTATTCCGAAAAAGACTAAGGGCAGGTCAACGAACAATGTCTCCCATTATCAAATACTACCGAAAACAAGGCAAACTCATAAAGATCGACGGCAATCGCCCCATCGAGCCAATTTTTAAAGACATTTGTACCGCCCTGTCTTCTCTTTCATGAAAAATCTTTCCACCAAACATCAGGCCCAACTAGCAGGCGGACAGGCTCTTTCCCAAATTCTTTTCTCCACTCTTTCTCGAGCCAAACCGGGAGTTTCCACTCTCGCCCTCGAAAAATATTTTGACAAACAGCTTTCCAAAAAAGGCTTTGCCTCCTCTTTCAAAACCGTTGGAAACTATCCTTTTTCAACCTGCATCAATTTAAACGAAGGCATTGTCCACGGTTTTCCCAAAAAAAATCAACTTATTAAAAAAGGAGATATCTTAACCATCGACGGAGGCCTTATAAATCACGGTTTTCATACCGACATGGCCTTTACCATTCCTATCGGAAAAGCCTCTTCTGCAATAAAAAAATTCCTTAAAGTAGGAGAAAAGGCCCTTGACCTGGCAATCTCAGCCGCCAAGCCGGGAAACAGAATCGGCCATATTTCCCAAGCCATTCAAAAATACATTGAATCAGCCGGTTTCAATGTTTCTCTAAGCCTTACCGGTCATTCTATCGGCAAAAGACTACACGAAAATCCTCTCATTCCAGGTGTACTTTTGGAACCCATCAAAGACACCCCTCTCATAAAGCCGGGCAAAAGTCTGGCCATAGAAGTTATCTACACCATGGGTTCTCCTGAAATTACAACCGCCACCGATGGCTGGACAGTTAACACTGTCGATCGAAAACCAAGCGCTCTTTTTGAAAAAACCATCCTAATTACCGAGAATGGCAACCTAGAAGCTACTAATTATCTTAAAAATTTAATAAAATAGACAATATGCCTACAGACCCAGAAAACAGAGCAGAGGGAATAGTCACCGAAGCCCTCCCAAACACACTTTTTCGAGTCAAAATGCAAGACGAAGAAAAAACTGAAAT
>DAOUWE010000008.1 GCA_030667285.1 Candidatus Shapirobacteria bacterium
CCAAGAATTCCTTGATAGTGAGCAAGCTTGATCCAAGAACTGTCTTTTTTGACATAAAGGTCAAAACTGTCATCTTGAGAACCATCTAAGTGATGGAGTTCAAGCTGGACAGCATATTGGTCGCCGGCGTGCATGGTGAAATAGGCTTCTTCAAAACCCTCTTCACAACCGTCACCGGGACCCATTAGTAGGCGAAAAGTGCCATCGTCTGAGCCACCGCCATAGTTAGAACCAGTGTAGGGTACGCCCTCTTGGTTACTACTCCAACCAGTAAAGGCATGTGCAGCATCATCAGGAGTTCCGATGTTGTATTCCTCAAGCAATCCCCCATCGACCTCACAACGAGCAAAACCTGTTAACTCGCCATCGAGAGAAGGAGCTCCGCCAACGATTTGTTGGGCGTAGATTTCGATGTCAAAGGACATACGATCTCCTTGAGCCCAGTTATCGGTAGTGCTATCTAAATGGTAGCTCTGATCAACAGCCATTTGCTCATTGGGATCCAGTCTTCCCAGATAGATCCATTGTTCATGAACAGGAACTCCAACCATGTCCGGACAGAGGTCGAGAACGTAACCATCGTTTTCGTGGATAAGAACTTGACCATTTATTTCCATGTCATAGTGAATCATTCCTCCAAAACAATTCTCGCTTGCCTCGCCTTCCGGTTCGGGATTTAGATTGTCGATATAAGAGAAGCCGGTTAGTCTTTTCCATATATCGGCTTCGTTTCGGCCGTCGTTAGTGACCACCATCTGCATGTAGTGAGTGGTGGACGGTTTCATGTCGTCCACGGTGTAGGACTCGGACCAGGGTTGGCCCTCAGCGGCAGAAACAGAAATTTTAATGGTACCGGCGTCAAAGGTATTGTCACCTAAAACTTCGGTATCGGAAAACCAAGCTCCGGATTTGCTGACTCCGTAGGCGGAAACGGCGATCAATCCGAGTACAAAAAAACTTCTTATGATTTTTTTTCCATCAAAGGTGGATTTCATTTTGTTCAACATTTATTTTTTACCCCTTTCGAGAAAATAATAATTAGTGAAATGTCGGAACGACGGCAATGATGGTCAGGAGGCCGGTTATAAGGACTATCCAGTTCTTAATTTTTTTGTAAGGTCTGTGAGTGATACTCATTTGTTAATTGGTGTTATGCCCTTTTTTATAATTTGCATAAAAGAGCCAGTAAAACAAAAACAACCCCCCGAAGGGGGCTATCTTCGTGATGGCTCCTCTAATTCGTTTTTAAATTTTGGGCAGAAAAAAAGCCCCTCGTGTGGAAGGGGCGTTGGTAGTTAGCTGACAGTCAGGGTTTGTGTTCTTCTTCTTTGGTTTTAGACTCATAGTTATGGGTTGGCTAACTACTTTTCATGATAGGTCAGGTGATTATCCCTTGTCAAGTCCCCATTTGAATGTGTATATTGATTGTTGTGGAGATCTTAAGAAAAATGATAGAAAGACCGAAAATTGAAAAGTGCGAATGCGAAGCCTTTTGTTGTGTGGGGACAACAAATTCACCCGAGATACCCAAGATACCCTGGGTGATCATGGCCAGACAGCCGGATAGAAGCGATGCACGACTTTCTCTGGCTTCGATGGAAGATTGTCCGATACGGAAAAACGGAAAAGGACCAACTAGTCTCGGTTGAGGTTTTTTTGGCCTGTTTTGCGAATTATTAGGAAGTAAAAACCAAGACCGATAACGATACCTAAAAGGTCGATAAAAACGTCCGAAAAACGTCCGGTGCGACCGGGAACTAAATACTGATGCAATTCGTCGGAAAAAGCGTAAATCAGAGAGAGGGCGGAAGCTGAGACGAGTGGTTTTTTGTTTATTTTGGTTTTGATAAAAGAAAAAAGACTTAGAAGGAATAAGATGGTGTATTCAATGATGTGCAGGGTTTTGAAGAAGAAAAAGCGCTGGGTTCTGGTGCCGGAGATGCCGGTGGTTTGACGGTGAGATAGGTAAAAAATAAAGGCCATCCAAAAGAGAGTGGGGAGCCAGGGAAGGATTTTAGTTTTCTTCATCTTGTTTAATGGTATAGCTTTTGTCTTTTTTTGAAAAGCGGTTGATGATTTTGGGCAGACCGGTGCCGGCGAAAAGTAAACTGAAACCAGCGAAGATAATGCCGTAAGGAAGGTAGTCGACGAGTGGTCTTTTTTCTTTGGGAGGCGATTCTTCGTCCAGGGAAGAATTTTCTTGAGAAGAGCCGAGGACGAGGTCGGATGGGTCTGGGGTGGGATACTCTTCTTCGACGGTGGGAATGGGAGTGGGAGATTGGGTTGGGGTCGGGGTTTTGGTGATGGTGGGAGTGGGGCTGGCGGGGGGAGTCGGAGTGCTAGTCGGGGCGGGAGTATCGGTTGGAGTTGGGGTATCGACAGGTGTTTCGGTGGGTGTAGCGGGTTCGGGTTCGGGTTCGGTGGGAGTTGGATCTGCCGGGTTAATTGAAATCTGCAATAAATCGCTGTCTTGATTTTTTTCAGTTGAAAGAGACCGCAGTCGAAGTGACAGATGGTACTCGCCAACAGATTCTTCGTTTTTTACTCGAGCCTGAAGAGTTCCAGAAAAGTTACCGGCTTGGTCGGTAGAGATGGTGGGAAAATCTAACCAAGGGCTAGTATCTGAAAGCCAAGTGTCGGAATTTTGGTTGTATGTTTGGCCCTTATTCAAGGCGTTTTCTTCTTGGCCGAGCCTGGCTTTTGTGTAATATTGCGTGTTGGAATCAAAAGCTTGAATATCGAAAGTAAGAATAAAGCTCTCCCCTATTTTTGCACTTTCAGGGGCGCTGATTGATATTTCGGGTTTGGGAGTTGGAGTCATGGTTGGAGTGGCAGTCGGGGTGAGGGTTGGAGTGGCAGTGGGTGTTTGGGTAACGGCAGGAGTAGCAGTGGGAGTGGTGGCGTGGGCGGGAGAGGGAAGGAAAAGAAAAAGGAGAAAGAGGAGAGTAATGAAATTCATTACAAAAGAATATCATTTTGAAAAGGAATCGAGGACGACCAGGGCAAAGTTGGATATTTCTTGATTATGTTTTTTTCTTTCTTCTAAGGTGAGAGTGGCGTATTTTTCATTTTGGCTTTTTTCAAAAAGATCTTTTGTTTTTTTTCTTACTGGCTCAGGTAAATGCTCAAGGATTGCCCAAGTATGCATAATTACGAAGGACATGGCATTACCTTTCAACTGGCTTTCTTTCAAGGCTTGATACGCCATCTTTCCTTCTTCTTGAAAGATCTTTTTTTCGAGTTTTTTCCATTCACCTCGCTCTGCAGTTTCGAGTTCTAGAGGTTGATCGGTTATTTCTTCTTCGCCGGGATAGAGAATTTGGGGCATACGAGGATAGCGGCTAATTTTTCTTAAAAAATGGAGGGTTTCTTCCCTTTTTTCTTACGGCACATGACCAAGATCCATTTGGGTTGGTAAAGAGGGTGGATCGGTTTGTTTTATAACTTTTAAGCCAAAGCTTTCTAGGGTTGCGACCATTTTTTCATTATCGGTTAGGAGAGGAGGAGGATCGAGACGGTATATCCCATTGCTCCTTTCGGAAGTGAGGGGTTGGATTGGTGTTGTTAGGGTTTCCGGCATAGTTAGGGTTTGAAAATGCGCATACTGTTAATACTACCGACAGAATAATGATCAGTGAGGGGAATATCGGGTCCATACCAAGGATCGTTCATGATGTAATTTCCGCCGGAACCTGATTTAAGAACGACAAAATGACCGTCCCCTCCGATATTAAGATGAACAATAACAGGACGATCGGCGGCTAGTTCAGAGTCGATCATGTCGGAATTGTAATAGTTGTAACGGTGATAATTGTATCCGGGTGGAGCAGGCGGAGTGCTCATGTAGGCAGTATTGAGGACGAAAAAACTAGGATTTTGGGCTATGGAAGGTGGATCTTTAGAATGGCCATGTTTTTGCCAAATCATGGCCACGCTACTAATCAAACAGCCAACGGCACCAATGGTGTCTGTGTCGTCTGTAGAATTACCTATAATTTGATTACACCAACGAGAGTCACGCTGGCTCCAAAACCAACCGTCAGGTTGAGACTGAGGAGAACCTAAACAGATATCGCCACCTTGAGAACTGGCGAATCTTTTTAAAGAGGCTAGTTCGGCTTGAGCCTGAGCCAAGAGGGATTGGTAGGTTTTTTCATCATTTTGGGTGGTGATTAGAAGCTGGTTTTTAGATGCTTTTTGATTAGCGAGATTGATTTTTTGTTGGGCTAATGTTTGATTGAGGACTTCGAGTTCTTGTTGTTTTTCTTCTTTTTTTTGCTTTTGAAGATCATGGTTCATCCTGATCTCTTCCATGGCCAGCAAGGTTTCTCGGTCGTTTAGTTGAAGAGTGTGATAGTACTTAAATTTTTGCAAAGAATCGTTGAAGTCTTTGCCGGAAAGAAACCAGAGAACAGGAGTTTTTTTGTGGAGCTTGTAGCTTTGAGCAACACGAGTCAGAAAAGTGGCTGAAATTTGATCAAGGTTAAGATCGAGGACCGATATTTTTTCGGAAAGATCAAGAATTTCTACCTCGAGAGTTCGGATTTGAAGTTCGGTTTGTTTAATTTGATATTCGGTAAGGGAAACCTGAGAGTCAAGATAGGCGATTTGGTTTTTTAGAGTGTTTTTGGTTTGGCTTAGTTCTTTAAGTTTTTCTTGCAGTTCGGCTATTTCTTTATTTAAGTCGTCTTGGGTTTGAGATCTAGTGACAGGAACAAATAAAAGTGACAAGAAAAGAAAAGCGATTAAAAAAATGGTTATTTTTTTCATAGGGACTCTTTAGTATTTTAGATGGCGTTTAACGGCCAGCCAAGAACCAAAGAAGCCAAGGAAAAACCCGAAGAGGGCTTCTGCCCCAAGAATTAGGAGATAAACCCGGTAACCATCGGGCAAAAAGCTTATTTCCCCAAAAAATTGAGCCACTTGGTCTTTGAAATAAAGGGCGGTAGCAAAGGCCACTGCCCAACCGACTAAAGCACCAAAGACACCATAAAAGGAGCCTTCTGCTAAAAATGCTTTTTTGACATAGAACTTGGAGGCACCAAGAAGACGGGTGACGTTTATTTCTTGTTTTTTAAGGGTGATTTTCATGCCAATGACGATAAGAACAACAAAAAACGAGATAAGAGAAATGGCAGTAACGGCAACCAAACCGGCTTTTTTGATAATGTTGGACCATTTTATGATGGACTGAACAAGGTCGCGTTGATAAACCAGTTCGTCTATATATTGTTCTTTGCCGACCAAGGACTGAGCAATGGTATCCAGGTCTTTGGGATTATTGGCAGAAATTTCCAGAGAAGCGGGCAAAATACTACTGGTAACCATTTCTAAAAGAAGAGGGTTGTCTTTATTTTGTTCCCGGTATATACCAAGAGCTTCTTCTTTGCTAATGTAAACAATCTCTTTCACTTCCGACCGAGAAGATATTTCATCCCTGAAACCGTAAAGGTTTTCTTGACTCAGATTGTCTTTTAAAAAGATGGTGATTTCCGGTTTGGATTCGAAATAATCAAGGGTGGATGAGATGCCGATAACCAAAAGAGAGAAAAAAGTGAGGAGAATGAAGTTGGTGGTCATGATAGATATAGCGGCTAGGCTTTGAAAAGGAGAGCGACGAATATGATGCCAAGCGGTAGAAAAGGTGTTCATAAGTATTTTCCTTTCTTTTTGTCTTTAATAACTTTTCCCCTATCAAGACGAACGACTCTGGTTTTTAGAGAATCAACGATCTCCATGTCGTGAGTGGCCATAATGATAGTAGTTTTGTCTTCCTTGTTTATTTTTCTTAAAAGCTCCACTAGTTTCCAGCCGGATTCGGGGTCGAGGTTGCCCGTGGGCTCATCGGCTAAGATTAAAAGAGGCTTGACGGCTAGGGCTCGGGCCAGGGAAGCTCTTTGAAGCTCTCCACCCGAAAGCTGAGAGGGAAAAAGATCAGTTTTTTCTTCGAGATTTGTTTTTTTCAAAACCTTTTTTATAACTTCGTCTCTTTCTTGTTTGGGAGTATTGATAATGTCTAGGGCCAGTTCAATATTTTCGTAAACTGTTTTATCCATAACCAAGCGTGTGTCCTGGTAAACAGTTCCTATGAGACGGCGAATTTCTTCTATTTTTCCTTTTTTGTTTTTCTTTTTGGGGAAAGTTACAATGATTTCTCCGGAAGTGGGCTTAGTGGCGGCGAGGATTAGTTTGATGAGGGTGGTTTTACCGGCCCCGGAAGGTCCAACGATAAAAAGAAATTCTCCGCTTTTAACCTCAAAAGAGACTCTGTCTAGAGATTTCATCTCCCCGTAAGCCTTTGTAATGCGAGAAAAAGTAAGATCCATTTTTTACTTAAGAACCTTGACTAAACCGACATCCATAAACCAGCCGGCTTTTTGAGAGTCAAAGGTTTCTCCCCAAATTTCTACTTCACGACCATCAAAAAGATCGAGGTCGAGAACGGAAGAGACGAGATAAATTGTCTGGTCTTCTCTGTCGTCACGAAGGAGTTTGTGGGTGCCTTCGGTGTCCAGGCCATTTTTCGCAAGGAGTCCTTGAGCAGGATCTTTGAAAGATTGATCAGTATCGCCATATGACTTTCCGATTTCAAGACTACCGGTTTTTTCGAGGTCTTCGGAACTGATAACGTCTTCGCTTTCTATGCCTTCTCTAGAGATGGGTTTTCCTGAAGCCTGATCGGAAGGAGGAGCGATTCTAGAAAGAAAAAAGCCGAAAATAAGGGCGAAAAAGATAGTAACGACAAAGGAAATCTTTTTCTTTTTCTTTCCTTGGTGAGGGAGTTGAGTAATAGGTTCCGGTTGTGGCTCTTGTTGGGGTGATAGATTTTTTATTTCTTCCATGAAGTCAGTATACTATTAAACTAAAGCTTTTTTAAAGAACTTTCGATGAATGGATCTAAATCTCCATCGAGAACGACCTGAGCGTTGTTGGTTTCATGCTTGGTTCTTAGATCCTTAACCATTTTGTAGGGATGAAGAACATAGGACCGGATTTGATTACCCCAGCTGGCAGTTTTGTTTTCACCTTTTATTTCTTTAGACTCAGAGAGTCTTTTTTCTTCTTTTTGCTGCCAAAGTTTTGAAGAGATGATTTGCATGGCGATTTCGCGATTTTGCTCTTGGCTACGCTGAGATCTACAAACAACGGTGATACCACTGGGCTTGTGGATCAGGCGAACAGCGGTGGAAACTTTATTGACGTTTTGTCCGCCGGCACCACCGGACCGAAAGGCTTGGAATTCAATTTCTGAAGGATCGATTTCAACTGATTCTAGTTTGTCTAGGATGGGAGTGACTTCTACTTTGGAAAAGGAGGTTTGGCGAAGATTGTCTGCATTGAAAGGAGAGAGTCTGACCAGGCGGTGAGCGCCTGATTCGTTTTTTAAATAGCCGTAGGCGTAAGGTGCGTCAACTTTTATGGATACTGATTTGATACCGGCTTCTTCCCCGCTAATAAGATCAATAACTTGATATGGCCAGTCCTTTTTTTCAAAAAAACGAATATACATGCGCTGAAGCATGGCTGACCAGTCCATGGCTTCGGTTCCACCCTGGCCGGCGTGAATGGAAAGAACGGCGCTTCTTTGATCGTGAGGTCCGGAAAGATAGGTTTTTAATTCTAGTTTGTTGATTCGTTTTGTTAATTTTGAGTATTCCCTTTTCAGCTCGGCTTCTATCTGAGAATCCGGCTGGGTGGCCAAAAGATCGGAAATTTCTTCTAAGGAGGCAAGGTTTTTCTTTAATTCAGAAAACTGTTCCAGTGTTTCTTCAAGCTGGCTAATTTCTTTGAAAATTCGAGTCGCTTTTTCTCTATTATCCCAGATATTGGGAACGTCGGAGTCGGACCTTAAACCGGTAAGGTCTTTTTTAATTTTAGGAAGGTCCATTTTTTCCTCAATGGCTTGGAGGCGCAGGGTTAGTTCCTTTAGGGATGATTTTTCTACCATTCTTCTACGATATCTTTATAAATTTGAGTAACGATTTCTTTTTTAATTTGATTAATTTGTTTTTGAGGAAATCCATCTAGTGAGTCTTTTATCTTGTCAGCGAAGTTTTGGATTTCTTTTTGGCTTGTTTCTAAAATTTCTTTTTTTTCAGGAGAAAGATTTTCCATATATTCAGGAAGTTCTTTGTCGAGATTAAGGTTAAGGTCAGTTTCTCCCAAAACAGGTAAGCTGGTTTCGAAAGCAGTATTTCGAGACAGGTAGCCAAGCGATAAATAAATCAGGAAAAGAAAGATGACCCAGCGAATAATTTTCTTGAGAGTTATTTTGAAAGACTTCTTTTTCGAAGAGCCTTTTTTCTTTTTTTTGGCCACAACTTATTGTAGCAGGCAGAGGTTCTCAGATGGTTTCCAGGTAGTCGATAATGGGTGGAGCGCCAATGAGGCATTTTCCTTCAGCAAAAAGGAAGGGGACACCGACTCTTTGAGGATCTTCTCCGCATTCTTCGGCTTTTTCCAATAATTCGGCATTATTCGCTTCATTCTCCCAGGATTCTTTGATGATAAGCTCGTCTCGGCGTCCTTCTTTGTCTAAATAATCAAGAACAGTGTGGCAGTGAGGACAAGTTTCGCCATAATAAAGAATGGGTTTTTCTTCTAAAACGGTGGGTTCAACTTTTTCGACTTCGACTTTTTCGCCCAAAGTTTGAGGTTCGATACTGTCAATGCTTATAGAAATTATTTTATCTCCTATTTCCATGGATTTGGCAATGTCCAGGCCCTCGGTGACTTCTCCAAAGTTAGTATATTGGCCGGTTAGCCAGGAACAATCGGCAATACAAACAAAGAACTGAGAGTCGTTGGAAACCTTGATGTCTCCTCCACGAGCTACACCCAGACTACCTTCCTTGAAAGGAGTTTGAGAAAGTTCAGTGGCCTGTTCTCCCCCGCCGGTACCATTGCCCAGAGGGTCTCCGCCTTGAACTACCCAGTCTTCAACGCGGTGAAAGGTGAGGCCTTCGTAATAGGCAGATTCAGCTTTGTCGGTGAAATTTTTGACGGTTTGAGGAGCGACTTGAGGAAAAAGAGCAAGAACAATGTCTCCCTTGGAAGTTTTGAGTGTGGCCGTGAGTTCTTTAGCCAACTCTTCGGTTTGAGGAACAAGAGTAGGAGTGGGGGTAGGGGCGACTTCCTCTTTTGCAGAGTCGAGGGCGATTTGGTCAGTAGTGTTTTGAGTCATGTTGAGTGTACAAGCTGATAAAATAAAAACGGAAAAAATAAGTGAAAAAATACCAGTAAACAGTTTTGTTTTTTTCATTTTAGTAGTTTACCACAGCTTAAATCTTTTTCAGTTGGAGATTCCAAAAATGGCGGTAAAGACTCTTGGGATTTCTTAGAAGAGAGCGATGGGATCCTGTTTCTTCAACCTTCCCGTCTTCCATAACTACGATTTTGTCGGCGCGCATGACCGTGGACAGACGATGGGAGATAATAATAGTAGTTTTGTTTTTGGACATTTTCCAAAAAGCATCTTGAATCATTTTTTCGGACTCGGAATCAAGACTGGAGGTGGCTTCGTCGAAAACAATAATTTCAGGATCAGAAAGAATCATGCGAGCAATGGCCAGGCGTTGTTTTTGGCCACCGGAAAGTTTAATACCTCTTTCCCCTACTTGAGTTTGATATTTTTTAGGCAGAGTCTCGATAAAATCGGATAAATTGGCCATTTTGGCGGCGGCTTTTATTTCCTTTTGGCCGGCACGACTGATTCCATAACTAATGTTGTAAGCGATAGTGTTGTTGAAGAGAACGGGTTCTTGAGGAACGATGCCGATGAAAGAACGGAGGTGGTTTTTCTTCATTTTTTTGAGATCTACACCATCAATGCTGAGGTGTCCCCTTTGAGGATCGTAAAAACGCATCAGAAGTTTAACGATGGTTGTTTTGCCGGCTCCGGATCGACCGACGAAGGCGACAGATTCGCCTTGACGAATTTGAAGATTTAGATTTTTGATAGCGTTGGCCTTACCCTCAGGATAGGAAAAAGAAAGATTTTTAAATTCTATTTCCCCGGAAACTGATTTGAGATGAATAGGTTTTTTAGGATCTTTAATTTGAACCTGTTGGTCTAATATGTCGAAATATTTGGAAAGATCGGTGAAGTTTTTGGCAATATCTCGAGAGCTCCAGAGAAGCTGAAAAAATTGACCGAAAAAGCTATGTAAAAAACCAATGATTAGGGCCAAGTCACCGGGAGAATAAACACCCTGAACGGTTTGATGAATGGCAAACAGGAGAATCAAGAAAAAGCTGAGTTCGGCCGGCAGACCGATACCGATGTCGAACATTCTGAAAGACATGGCATATTTCCAGAGCTTTTCAACCCAGGGTTTAAATTTTCTTCGAAGGCGGTTTATTTCCCAGTTTTCTTTAGCGAAGAGTTTGACGGTTTCGTAGTTTAAAAGGTTGTCAACAATAACAGCAGTAACGCTGTCTTCGGTTTTGTTGAATTCCTTCCTGGTTTTGATATTTTTTTGAATGAGCGATCGGGATAAAACCAGGTTGACGGCAATGGAAGCAAGAAGAAGGTAGCTGATGGCCGGATGAGTGAAGGCGAAATAGATAATGGCTATTAAAAAACCAATAAAAACCTTTACAATTTGAATGTTGAAAGAATGGAAAAGGCTGAAAAAAGCTCCGTCGCCCCTTCTGATAACACTGATGAGAGATCCGGTATTTTTTTCTGTATGATAGGCAAAATCGAGATCTTGGATTTTTTTCACCACATTGATGCGGACATCGCGGGCGGCACGAATAAGAGCAATATCTCCGAGAGTGTAGGTCAGAATGTCAAAGAGAGTGTGGGCGAGCCTAACCGCAACGAAGATAATAAGCAGTTTGACTAGAATCCAGTAATCCAAAGAAGGAGCGGCGTCGATAAAAAGCTTGTAAAAATAAGGCTGAACGTTTTGAGTAACAGCCAAACCAAGCAAGGCGAAACAGAAGCCGGTAAGGGCCCTGGGATAGACCAACAAGAAGCGATAAAATGTTTTTAGATTTTTTAGCACGGCAAAAATACCCCGAAACTCATAACAAGGGTGAATAGATTCTAGCTAGACAGGCAGGAAAAAACAAGGGGGTTATTGCGGAAAAAGCAGTTCTTGAATTTTTTTTCTTAAACCAAGACTTCGGGGAATTGTCGGCAAATGGGTTGATCCGTGTTTTTTTACTTGAGAAATGGCTTTTTTTATCTGCTGAGCGGGATA
>DAOUWE010000002.1 GCA_030667285.1 Candidatus Shapirobacteria bacterium
AACCACAGACTTGCCGAACCGGGATGCTTTTTCATCGTCAAACTGCCCTTATGATAGACTCTCGCCTTAAAACAATACCAGGACTCCCCTCCCACTCTTTGTGCTTTAAGGTTTAGATCAACATCCTCATAGTAATACTTAAACCACTCATCATACCCGCCTAATTTCCAAAAAAAATCCTTATCAATCATAAAGACAGTACTAGCAGCAAAATCAATTCGACTATTTTTATCATATTGCCCAAAATCCTTCTTTCCACCTCCTCTTCCACCACCTACACCAAGGCAATATTTTCCTCCCACATTGTCTATTTGATCCCTTTCTTTGTAAAAAAGAATCTTGGGTTGCACTAACATCTTCTCTCTCTCGCCCACAAATTCAACCATTTCTCTTAAAAAATCCTTCTCGACTATAATGTCATTACTCAAAAAAACAATTTTCTTTCCCTTAGCTTTTTTAGCTCCGAAATTAAGACCTCCTGTAAAATAAACATTCTTTTCCAATCTAAACAATTTCAATCTACTCTCTTTTTTATATCTTTCTTTCAAAAAAGAGTAACTATCATCAAAAGACCCATTGTCCACCACCACCACCTCAAAAGACGGATAATCCGACTCAAGCACTGAATCAATACACTCTCCCACAAAATCTTTCCCATTGTAACTTGGTATCACCACTGAAACCAATTTTCTTTTAGACATGTTTAAACCAAGAGAAACCTTTAACCAGTAAATCCCAAAAACCCAAATCTCCAAATATATATTTCTCTACCTCTGTGTTTTTCTTCCTCTGTTTTTTCAACATCCTTCTCTTTTTTATCGTTTTAAAAATATTTAAACAATTCCAAAAAAGACCCCTTGCTACCCCCCAACTCATCTTCCATCTTCCTTCCGGTAAAAATTTAAAACCCAAAACTAGCCACCCCAAAACATGCCCGGGAATCATCCACCACAGCATTTTACCCGACCCATTTTTCAACAAATAATTCAAATTATTCTTGGCTCCTTCATAAGCCACTCTCACCCGAGTTTCCTTACCCATACTGCTCTTCCCAAAATGCCAAATCTCTAGACTCGGCACGTAAAAAACCTCGTATCCTGCCAACCAAACCCGCCAACAAAGATCCGTTTCTTCCCCATAGATAAGATAATCCTCGTCAAACCCTCCCGCCCTCAAAAAAGCCTTTCTTTTTATCATCATCCCCGCGCTTCTGGCCCCAAATATCAATCTTTCTTCCCCGTGCTTACTTTTCTCCTCTCCCACTCCAATCTCATAAGGAAAACCCAAAAAACTCAAAAAATGCCCGGCCGTATCTATTTTTCCATCTTCCCTTAATAATCTGGCCTGTATTACCCCTACACTCTCATTCCTTTCAAAAAAACTCACTCCTATTTTAAAAACATCTATCTTTACTTTTGTATCGACATCCAAAAAGAAAATATATTTTCCAAAAGATTTTCTAACTCCCACGTTCCTGGCTCTAGCCGGACCGTAATTCCCATTCAGGTCTATTATTCTCACTCTTTTTTCTTTCTCATAAGAAGCCAAAATCTTTTTGTCCTCCTTGTTTGTTCCGTCATCCACTACCAAAATCTCAAAATCTAAAATCCTAGACTTCAAAACTGAGTCCAAAATCCCTTGAATATATTTCCCCCCTTTATAAACCGGAACTATAACTGAAACTAAAACTTTCTTCTTCATCAAAATGGTTTTCCCCTAATATAAAACCAAGCCTTGCGAAAATAATATTCAAGTCCTCTTTTTGTCCCCACCAACAAGAACAGTTTTTCATCATCAATCTTTCTTTCCTTCTGTATTATCCTCCTCTTTTTAATCACCCCCGGCCAATTAAAAAGATTCCAGGCTACTCCGCGCCCTATCTCCACTGCTCCCTTAATCTCTCCCCTTAAAAGCAAAAAGAAGGCCAAAAACAACCAAGACCCCACATTAAAAGGAACTATCCACCACACTCTCCTGTTTCCAAGATTTTTCAACAGGGTCCTTATTGTATTTCGACATCCAAAATAATAGTTACGATAAAGTTCCCTGTTCTTCTTATAAAATTCCTTTTTCTCTTCTGTTCCACAGACATGCCAGACTACTATTTCCGGCACAAAATAAACTTCATGTCCCGAAAGCCAGGTTCTCCAGGCCAAATCCGTATCTTCACAATAGAAAAAATAATCATTATCAAACCCTCCTATTTTGTCAAAAACACTCTTTCTGCACCAAGCCCCGGCCATCTTTAAACTAAAAATCTTGTCATACCTATCAAACTGCCCCTCGTCTTTCACTCCTTGCACCCTCTCGGCTAAAAAACCAAAATTAGAAAACAAATCTCCCACAGAATCAAACAGGTCGGTTCCCATTCTTAAAAGCTTTACTTGAAAAGCCCCCGCTTTTTTGTGCTTTTCAAAAAAATCTATCCCTTTTTTATACCACCCTTGGGCCAATTTTGTGTCATTGTCTACGAAAAACAAATACTTCCCTTGAGTATTTTTTACCCCAATGTTTCTTGCCTCTGCTCCTCCTAAATTTCTATCCAAAGTTATTATCTTTAGTCTTCTTTCTCCTCCAAATTTTTTATTCACTATTTCCATCCCCCTATCCTGGGATCCATTGTCCACCAATACGACCTCATATCCTCTGTCTTTTTCCAAAAAAATCGACTTCAAGCACCTCTCTATAAACCTTTCCCCGTTGAAACTGCTAATCACAACTGAAACTAAAACTTTTTTTTTCATTAAAAAGGTCTCCCTAATATATAATTAACTCCTTTACCAAGATACCAAAAAGGATCCCTAGATATTCCCACCAATGAAAAAACCTCTTTGTCATCAATTATCCTCTCTCTTTGTATTTTTCTCCTCTTTTTAAAGATTTTTCTCAAGTTGATTACATTCCACCAAACAGCTTTTGGTATAGCCATAGCTCTTTTAAACTCAAACCTTAAAAAAAACATCGCCCCCAAAATCGACCAACAAAAGATGTTAACCGGAAGTATGAAAAACAAGTTCACAATCTCTAAATTTTTAATTAAAGTTGTAATCATGTTCCTGCATCCCAAATAACTGGCCTGATACATCCTGTTTCTTTTTCTATAGTAATCCAAATCCTTCTCCTCTGTTCCAAAAGCGTGGTACACCACTATTTCCGGCGCAAATAAAACTTCATAACCCATCAACCAATACCTCCAACACAAGTCCGGTTCTTCCCAATAAAAAAAATAATCTTCATCAAATCCACCCAAGTCCAAAAAGGTCTTTCTTTTAAACAAGGCCGAAGCAATATTTAAAGAAAATATTTTCTCCACTTTGTCAAACTGTCCCTTGTCTTCAACCGACCTTGATCTTTCTGCCAAAAATCCGAATCGACTAAGATAGTCTCCCGCATAATTGAATCTATTCGTTCCCATCGTCAAAAGTTTCGGTTGTGCCATTCCAAATCCCTCATTTTCTTTTATAAATTTCAATGTTTTTCTGTACCACCCCTTCTCTATCTTTGTATCATTATCCAGTATTAAAATATATTCTCCCTTGCTTTTCTTCACTCCCAAATTTCTAACCTCGGCAGGGCCAATATTCTTTTTTATTTCTATTACTCTCAGTCTCTTATTTACTCCAAACCTTTTCTTCACAAACTCCAAACTTCCATCATTTGAACCATTGTCAATAAATACCATTTCAAACCGCCCACTTTCCGACAAAATAGAATCAAGACACCTCTTCAAAAACTTCTTCCCATTATAACTAATGGTTACCACTGACAACTTGGGTCTATTTTCTTTTCCGGCCATATTTTAAAAAACCACTAACTGTTCCTTCCCACCCACCCAACCAATCCAGATTTTTTGTTTCTATTGTTTTATAAACCCAATATCCATTCAGAAACAACAAATAGGTCAAAAACTTCACCATATAATCCGGCCTTGGTTTGTAAACATGTCGAAAATAAAACCTAAAAAAGTTCTCCATTCTTTCTTTAGCTCGGGTTCTTCTGGGATACACCCCTCCTCTTGATATATTATGATGCACTTTCACCTTTGAACTAAAAACCAATTTATAACCCAACTCCGCCACTCTTTTAGCCAAATCCAATTCACACCACTCAGCCACCTTTGTATACCTATAATCAAATCCACCCACTTTTTTCACCAAATCTCTCCTCAATGTCATGTTGCAAGCCTCCAAATAATCCACTTCTTTCAATCCTTTTATTCTCAAAGAACTCCTAAAATTAGATCCCGGCGACCAAGCCCCGCTCTTAAAAAGTCTTCCCACTTCATGCTTGCCCCCTTCTAAAAACCATCTGTTCCAAATCCACCCCAAAACCTTCCACAGTCCTCCTTTGTCATAAAAAGAAAAAACATCTCTGCCGGAAATCAATTCTTTTTTCACCAAGGTCGGCCCCGACAACCCTCCCACATCCCGTAGGTTTTCATCCATTATCTCCACTATCGACTTGGCCCAGTTTCTTGAAACCACCACATCATCATCTATCCAAGACACCAACTCACCATTTGCTTCTCGCCAACCCCTATCCCGCACCCTGGAAAGCTCTTTTCCTCGATAAACCACCTTCTTAATTTTCAATCTCTTGCCATATTCTTCAATCACCCTGTTGGTCGTATCTTTTGATCCCCCATCTATAATCACTACTTCAAAACCCTTATAGCTCTGTCCAGCCAGGCTTTCCAAACATTCCCCCAAACTCTCCCCTCTCTCATAAGTACAAACTACTACTGAAAGCTTAACCTTCCTCATTACCTAGTATACTAAGAAAATGCCCACCAAACTCATTAAATACATCAAAGCCGTCTACTCCGCAAGTTTTATTCAAAAAAACTTAAAATTTCTCTCTTCATCTCCTCTTTATTATGCTGTTCTAAAAACAATAATCAAAAAACAATCTAAAAAGGATCGGTCCGGTCCCTACAATCTTCTTATTGAAACCTCTTCTTCTTGCAACGCTCGCTGTCTTATGTGTCCCCACTCTTTTATGAAAAGAAAAAGGCAAATTATGACCTCTGTGATTTTTGAAAAAATCATTACTCGTCTCAAAAAAGAAAAACCCCTTATTAATAAGGTTATTCTCTCCGGTTTTGGAGAACCCTTCCTTGATCGTCACTTCCTTGATCGTTTGGAAAAAATAAAAAACCTGGGCTATCATGTTCGTTTCTACACCAATGCCTCTCTTCTAACTAAAAAAATCGCCCAAAAATTAATCGACCTTGGCCTGGACGAATTAAACATTAGCCTCAACGGAACTACTCCCTCTCAATACAAAAAAATCATGGGGTTAAATTACACTCAAACCATCAAAAACATAAATCAGCTTTTAAAACTCAAAAGACAAAGAAAATCTCCTTTTCCTAAAGTTCAAATAAGCTCTATTATTATCAAAGAAAATGAAAAATCCATTCAAAAACATCTAAAAACTTGGCAAAGAAAAGCCGATTCGGTTACTGTCTCTTTGGCCCACGAATGGGGAGGAACAATCAAACTAAGATCCAAAAAAAAATTCAAAAAAACCTCAAAAACCTACCCCTGTCGCTCCCTTTGGCACACTCTGGTCATTGATTCTTCAGGAAACTTTGTCATCTGCTGTCGAGACTATGAATCCAAATTCAAACTAGGAAATATAAAAACTCATACCTTCAAAAAAGTAATCAATCATTCCGCCAGGCTAGTCTGGCAACGGCTTCATCTAAAATATTCCCGAGAAGCTCTTCCCCCCATCTGTCAAAAATGTAATTTCCCCTACCAAGATGGTCTGGAATGGCTTCTTCCAAGATTCACAGACTGATTATTGCCCCTTGTCCATTCCAAAAAGATACCCTATTGTTCCCTTGATTCCGCTTCTTAACACCGCCACTGCATAAATCCAAAACATAAAAAAGCAAACCACCGGATGCCAAAACCAAGCCCAATCCTGAATCCTGGCAAATCCCTCCAGGGCCTCCAGTATCGGCCAAATCAGGGTTAAAGATGACAGTGAATACAAAACTATCTTGAATTTATCTGTCTTCGGGTTATATAAAAAATATCTTCTCTTCCCATAATCATTCATATAAAGCTCTTTCATATATCTATACCTCTTTTTAAAGAACTTCAAAATACTCTCTCCGCTGATATGAATCACATCATTTTTTACCACTACGTACTTTTTGTAACCTTTTCTCACCAAATCCATGTTCACGTCGATATGGAAAAAGTTCTCTTCATCCACCTTGGCCTCCATTAATAATTTCCTCCAGATCAAAAATCCATTGGCTCCCACCGTCGGCAAGTTATCTTCCTCAAACTCTACCAAAAAATATTCCCCTTTGTCCCTCGCTACTCCGGACAGTGTCCACTCATCTGATGAATAAGACTGTCGATCCGCTCGACCCAAAAACCTAGCTACCGGATCATTCACCCCTATAAGCGAAAAGTAGCGGTTCAAAGATTTAGCTTCTTTCTGATGTCTGTACCTCCAGGTATAAACTCCTGTTGCTTCCGGCTCTTTTTCCAGACACTCCACCATCTTTTTAAGCCATCCTCTGTCAGGTAAAACATTGTCCTCATCCACCTCCAGCACCAACTCGTTTTTTGCTATCTTTAAAGCCACCGCCTTGGCCGCCTCTGGACTACCCGTGTTCTCCTTCACCACAACCACCCCATATCTTTCAAAAAGTTCTAGCGTTCCGTCCGTCGACCCCCCATCGGCTGCTATAATCTCTACCCCCCTCTGGTCATAATCCTGTTCTCTTATACTTCTCAAGCATCCGTCCTGTACCGCCCCTGCGTTCAAAGTAGCCATTACCACCGAAACACTCTTCATAACCCATTCTACCAACTTTTCAAACTACAAAAAACTCTCTTGTTATACTCCTTCTACCCATGAAAAAACCAACTCATTTCAAAACCATCACCGGTCAAAAGCTAAAACTACCCATCTTCTTCCCTGACGCCACCCGTGCCGTTCTCAAAACCCTCGATTCTCAAGACATAAAAAACACTCACACTCCCGGCATTCTGGTCAACACTTATCACCTCCATCAAAGACCCAGTACCTCCGTCATCAAATCCTGCAAAGGCATCCGTAACTTCATGTCTTGGAAAGGGGCCTGTATTTCCGATTCCGGCGGTTTTCAGGTTATGTCCATCGCCAAGCAAAATCCCAAAAGAAATCCCATTACCAACCGGGGCGTCACCTTTCACCCTCCGGGGTCAAAAAAGGTTCTCTTCACCCCCCAAAAATGTATTCAAATCCAACTAGCTCTAAAAACTGACCTCATGGTCGTCCTCGACGACTTTACTCCTCCGGGAGCTTCTAAAAAAACAGCCCGAGAAACGGTCGAACGCACCATTCTCTGGGCCAAAAAATGCAAAGAAGAATTCAAAAAACTCACCACCTTGCACAAACCTTACCTCATCGCCGTCGTCCAAGGAGGAGACCACTTGGATCTAAGAAAAGAGTGTACCCAACGCCTCGTAGAAATTGGTTTTGACGGGTTAGGCTATGGCGGCTGGCCCCTTAAAAAAAACGGCACTTTCAATTACGAAGTAGCCGAAACTATCAAAAAACACACTCCTGAAAACTACCTCCTTTACGGTCTGGGTATCGGCAAGCCCGACGAAATAGCCAAACTAGTTCAAGAAGGTTGGCACATTTTCGACTGTGTTCTCCCCACTCGCGACGCTCGTCATCGCCGTCTCTACGTCTACAACGCCAGCTCAATAAACCAAATTGATCTGACAAATAAAAAATTCTTCTCTTACTTCACTCCTACTAAAGAAAAATATTATCGTGATCACTCTCCGGTCTCCACTGCCTGCGACTGCTTACTCTGTAAAAACTACACCCGTTCCTACCTCCACCATTTGTTTAAACTCAAAGAGGTTACCGCCCAACGCCTCGCCACCATTCACAACCTAAGGTTCTATTCCCTCCTCATGCAAAAACTTCAAAACCCCTAGCTTTTTCAACCCTTTATTATCCTGTGCATCCTACACGCCTGACCCATTTTTCTATGAAAACAAGGGCGGCCATCATCCATACACCTTCTTTCAACAGCCTCACCAACCAAACGATCAGCTACTTCTTCACCAAGGGACCTTGTCGCCCCAAGGATATACTGACGTTCTACTTCAAAACCTAAAAATCTGTTCTTACAACCTCGTGGCACGCTTTCTTCATTTTTTTCTTCGTTACTCATGCTAAAAATTACTTTCTTTAACTCGCTCCATCACAAACATAAAACCAAACTCTTCTATAACAATATCCCTAACTCTACTTAGAATTTCCATCTTGAATTATACCATCCACCAACTCCGCCCCTCCGTCTAGAGAACCGTCCTCTTGACGCTCAGTATTCCATGCATCCTACACGCCTGACCACTTTCTCTCTGGGGGCAAGGAAGGTCATCTCCCACACACCTTCTTTCAATAGCTTCCTTAACTAAACAATGAACCAACTCTTCGCCAAGAGGTCCTGCTAATTTAGAAATGTCTTGGCACTCTACCCCAAAACCTAAAAATCTATTTTCACAACTCTGTGGCACTCTTTCTTTGTTTTTTTCTTCGTCACTCATACTAAAAAACCATTTTCTTTAACAACAAAACAACCTATTTTACCAAACAAACAACAAAGTGTAACAAATCTCGCAAAGCGAGTTTATAATACCATTATGAAGATCGTCATTGCTTTTCCACCCCTTTCTTCTAAAAAAGGCATTCCTCTGCTCGCCCAAAACCGCCAATTTCAATGGGCTCACGCTCCTTGGACTGCTTATCCCATGATCCCTGCCTCTACTGCCACCTTGATCAAACAAGCCGGCCATCAAATCCTCTGGGCTGACGGCATCACCAAAAAACAAACTTACCAAGCCTGGGAAAAAGAAATTCTCAACTTCAAACCGGATCTCGTTCTCATCGAAACCAAAACTCCGGTCGTCAAAAAACACTGGAAAATCATCAACCGGCTCAAGGTCAAAAAACCCAAACTCATCACCATTCTGGTCGGCGATCATGTCACCGCCCTACCCCAAGAATCATTCCAAAACTCCAAAGTAGATTACATACTAACCGGTGGTAACTACGACTTTCTTCTTTTAAATCTAGTAAATCATCTTTCCAAAAAAGAAAAGTTAAAACCCGGTATTTACTACCGAACTAAAGCTCAAATTCAATCCACCGGCCTTTTTCGCCTCAATCACGACCTAGAAAAAATGCCCCTTGTTGACCGTGATCTGACTCAATGGAAACTTTATGCCTATAAAAACTCTAACTATCTAAAAACTCCCGGCACCTATACCATGTTCGCTCGCGACTGCTGGCATGGAAAATGCACCTTTTGTTCTTGGACTACCCTGTACCCGGGAAAATACTGCCGCACCGTCTCGCCCGGCAAAGCCCTCGACGAAATCGGTCATTTAATCAAAAACCACTCTGTAAAGGAAATCATGGATGACTCCGGCACTTTCCCTGTCGGTCCCTGGCTCACCAAATTCTGCCAAGGTATGATCAGCAGAGGTTATAACAAAAAAATCTATCTGGACTGCAATCTGCGCTTCAACTCCGGCCTCTCCCAAAAAGACTATCACTTGATGAAAAAAGCCGGCTTTCGCCTTCTTCTCTTTGGACTCGAATCCGCCAACCAAAAAACCTTAGACAAACTAAACAAAAATCTAAAAGTTTCTCAAATAACCTCCGGCCTAGAAAAAGCCAAAAAAGCCGGTCTCAAACCACATCTTACCGTCATGATCGGCTACCCCTGGGAAACCAAAAAAGATATTCAAAACACCTTAACTTTCGTCCGTCAAATATTTAAAAAAGGCCTAGCCGACTCTCTTCAGGCCACCATCATTGTTCCCTATCCCGGCACCCCTCTTTTTAAAGAAGCCCAAAAGAAAAACTGGCTCCAAACCAAAAACTACGACCATTACGATATGCGTCAAACAGTTTTAAAAACACCACTCACCAACCAAGAGCTTCAAAAATTCGTTCGCTCGCTTTACGGCTCTATTTTCACTCCTCATTTCATTTTCAACAAACTAAAAGAGGGTTTCAGCTCTCAAGACAACTTTCTTTACTATCTCCGCCTCGCTCTCAAATTTCCCACCAAACTCCTTGATTTCTCAAAATAATCTCTGTTTTCCCTATTGACACAGTTTTATCTAATATGTTTTACTGTTATTAACATATTACCAATTTGATACAAAAAATAATGTCCACTACCAAAACCAAAAAACTGTCCATCGAAAATCTCCCTGATCTTTTAACCGTCGGCGAAGTAGCCGATCTGCTTCGTGTTTCCAAACTAACCATCAAACGCTGGGGCAAAAGAGGCAAACTTCCCGCTATCCGCATTAACGCTCGTGGTGATCGCCGCTATCGTAAAGAAGCCGTCCTCTGGCTCCTGGGAATTCAACAAGACAAAAACTAGTCACCTATAAACGTTTTTCCTAACTTCCATTTTAACCGTTGCCTCCAAAATTAAAACTTGGGAATTCAGGTTAAAATCCACCTGCTTGATATAATAAACACAACACAACATGCTACAAGAAAACGAAAGATCCTCCTTTCTTCACGAATCGAAATCCCTATCGAGAGAAAGAAGGCTCAAAATACTTCGCAGTGCTGATTTCGTCAAAGTTGAAGGCGGTCTTGCACAAATAGGTACCGACAAACCCCTCACGTGTAGACTTGAAAAGAGAAGGTGGAATGAAACTCCGGTCAGAAAAATAGGAGTGAAACCGTTTTGGATCCACAAAATCAAAGTAACCAACATTTTCTTCGAAATGTTCAATCCAACGCACAAAAGACCTCCCCAATCACTAGAAGATAATATGCCTGTCGTAGATGTGACGTATTCCGAAGCCCTACGTTTTTGCAAGGCCTTAAATAGAAAAACCAACATGAACTTTCGTTTGCCAACCGAACCGGAATGGGTATTCGCAGCTGCACCTAGTGGTTGGTACTTTCCCTATCAACCCGATATTAAACCCAACCCTTCCCTGGCCCACACCTATGGCGATGGGCAAGAACATGCTTGCGCCCCTATTTTAGACGACAGGTGGAAAGAAAATTATTTAGGTCTCGACCAAATGGGTCACAACGTGGGTGAATTTACTCTCGGTCATTATCGTACTTTACAAGGACAATGGGGGGCTTTGGACGACGGCATGTACTGCATAGTAAAGGGTGGTGATTGGGGCCATTGTTCCTACTCTCCAAGAGTAAACCGAAGGTCTATCTACGACGTTGCAGACCGAAATCCAAGAATAGGTTTTAGACTAGCTCACAACAATGTCTAAATATTTAAAACTAATTAGGTCGGGCAAAAAAAAGACTATAAAAAAACCGATAAATTTTCTGGGTTACACAAGACAAAATCCTTCTAGTAAAACCAGGCTTCGTTTACTACCAAATCAAAAAGATATTATTTTCAAGGTAAAAAATCAAAAACATTACTCAATAAAAGCTCATTTTAGTAATACCGAAAACTCACAAGGTGACCACACGACATTTCTGTCTAACGGACAAGGAAACAAGGTTAAAACAGTAGAACATATACTCTCAGCATTATACGGATTAGGTATAGATTCAGTATTGTTAGAGATTAGTGGAAGCAACGAAGTCCCCATCCTTGATCACACAGCTGAAATTTTCGTAAAAAAAATTATTAAATCTGGCACCATCCACACACGGTTTGATAAACAAATATTACAAATAAAAAAGACTTTATTTTTCGAACATGCCGGATCTCTGGCCATCCTAAAACCTTCGACAAAAACAGTGTTTTCTGTCTTAATTCAATTCGACAAACCCATAGGAGAACAATATATGTCCATAGTTTTTAACAAAAACAATTATTCCAAAGAAATTGCATGGGCCAGACCTTTCATTAGACAAAGCTGTGACAAAAAAACGTGGGAAGAATGCAAAAAAAACGTACCCCTTCTTCCCAGCAAAATCAAAAACTGTCCTATACCTGTCTTCAAAAATAACAAATGGATCGTGAAAACTAAAAGTGAAGATGAGCCTATCAGGCATAAAATCCTTGATTTAATAGGAGACCTCGCAACTTTGGGAATACCAATTTTGGGGCATATTACCATAATCAGACCAAGCCACGATTTTAACAGAAGACTAATTAATTACTTGGGAAAAACAATTAATAAAACCATTAAATAGCCGCTCTTCAAATATGTTTGAAATTATAAACCATGAATTTAAGTCTAAAGAAAGGTCCCCAATAAAATCTGCTCGTGCTACGCCAATTCCAATAACAGATCTCACTGTTCTGGCCTATACACAAAAAAGGGCTCTTGAATTAAAAAAAAATGCTTATTTACAAACCATTCACGAAAATGAATTAACACACGAACCCCTGACAGGCCTCGATTCATATGGCATCAAATCGCTTTCCTTTGAGTGGAAAAATCAGCACCAAATTGACACGCGCAAATTAAGCAACAACTGTTTAGCAAAAGAAGTTTATGTCAGAAGGTCAGTCGCCGCACAACTTGCTGTAATTAACTTGCAATTAAGATCTTGCGGACTCCATCTTTATGTGAGAAGTGGATACCGACATCCGAAAGTCCAAGAAATGAGATTTTTCTATGCAAAAGAAAAATTTGGCAAAAAATATGCAACATCAAGATTTGCACTGAAAGAGGATCTGGTAGGAACAGACTCTGTTTTTCCACACTCAACAGGTGGAGCAATAGACATCGAAATTTGGAAAGGCCAAGAAAGACTTGAAATGGGAGAAAGGGGTGTACCAACCGGAATATTCGACCTCGAATTTCTTTTTTCAAAAAATCCCAGACATTCAAACATACAAAACATGGTATCAGAAAAAAAATTACCAAAAAAAATCTTAAAAGGCGGCACACCTGACCACTGGAAAGAATACCGTAACAACCGCAGACTACTCTACCACACAATGAGAGGTGGTGGATTTTATTTTATACTTGGTGAGTTTTGGCACTGGGGACTGGGAGATCATCTATCCGGCGTAGCAGCAAAACTACTAAACGAAAATTATTATAGACCCTGGTATGGAGAAGCCCAACCTCTCAATCAATAATAAAATTAATTCACCAATGTTGCTCTGCTCCAAGTATCGCGCATGCGAATCTGTCTAGAAACAATATTTCCAATTCCACGACCTCTCTTTAACATACACATCCACTTTTCCAAGTCTCTCTTGCGAATCGAACAATCCTCAATCGAAACAGCTACAAATTTACCAAATTCCTCCCTTCCGCCGGTAACCGCCTCACACGATCGTCCTTTACAAGAACAAGTAATATAGGCCATATAAACAAACTTATAACCAATACATTATACCATCCGCTCGTCAAGAACTCCCCGACTCCAAATACTTCTCTCCCTTTTTTGTCAACATCCTCCCTCGACCGGTCCTTTTCAAAAAACCGATCTGGAGCAAATACGGTTCATAAACATCTTCTATTGTCCCCACATCCTCATGCAGAGCCGCCGCCAAAGTCTCTTTTCCCACCGGCCCCCCATCATATTTCTCCCCTATCACCCTAAGATATCGCCTATCGGACTTAGAAAGTCCATACTTATCAATCCCCAAAAGCTCCAGAGCTTCTTCGGCCACTTTCTTATTCAATTTTCCCTTATTGTGCACCTGTGCATAATCCCTCACTCTTTTTAACAATCTATTAGCCACCCTCGGGGTTCCTCTCGTTCTCCCCGCAATCTTTTCAAGTCCTTTATCCTCCACTTCTACTGACAACACCCGAGCTGACCGAAAGAGAATTTCTAAAACATCATCCTCATTATAAAAATCCAGTTGGTGCACAAAACCAAATCTATCTCTCATCGGTGAACTGATCAATCCTATTCTCGTCGTCGCTCCAACTATCGTAAAAGGATTAAGTTTCAATCTCAAAGTCTTGGCCGAAGGGCCCTTTCCCAGCACAATATCCAAAGCGTAATCCTCCATCGCCGAATAGAGTGTCTCCTCCACTGCCTTGTTCAATCTATGAATTTCATCAATAAACAGAACATCTCCTTTTTTTAATCCGGTCAAAATCGAAGCCAAGTCTCCCACCCTAGCCAAAACCGGCCCTGAAGTTATTTTAATCTTGCTACCCATCTCTTCTGCCAACAAAAAGGCTAGAGTAGTTTTGCCTAAGCCAGGAGGACCATAAAACAAAACATGTTCCAAGGCCTCTCCCCTCCCTCGAGCCGCACCTATAAAAATATCCAACTGCTTCTTCAGCTCTTTTTGTCCCACAAACTCCGAAAGTCTTTTTGGCCTCAAGCCAACCAATGTTTCCGCCTTTTTCTTCATCTCTTTTCTCCCAGCTCTCCCAAACACCAACTTAGTTTTTCTTCTACTGTCGTCATTTCTTTTGGAATCCTGCCCATCACCACTTCAATTTCCACCTTGGCAAAACCCAAACTCTTAAGCCCCTGATACACTTCGTCCTCTTTCAACTCCTCTCTCAAATCCAACTCCCCCAAACCTCCCGCTTTAGATTTCAAATCCACTATTATCCTTTGTGCCCCTTTCTTGCCAATTCCCTTCACCTGTTCAAAAAATCTCACCTCCGCCTTCCCAATCGCCTTTATTATTTCCTCTGCTCCATGTTTATCGAAAATCCCTATCGCTGTCTTGGGACCAATTCCCGAAACTCCTATCAATAGTTTAAAAACTTCCACCTCTTCTCGTGCGACAAAACCATACAAATCCATCACTCCCTCCGCCACCTGCAGATAGGTGTACAAAACCACCTCTTCCCCCACCACCACTTCAGTTCTCACTCCTTCGTGCGTCCAAACTAAATAACCAACTCCTCCCACCATCACCTCTACCCATCCCTTGCCGATCCTGTTCAACATTCCATTTAATTGCGAAATCATACCTTCATTCTATCACTCAAAGCCTGACTGAAATCCACCGTCATCAAATGAGTTAAGCCTACCGCCACCGCATCGGCCGCATGATCCGGTTTAATTTTTTCTTCTGTTCCTAAAATTCTCTGTACCATGTCCAACACTTGGTCTTTATCTGCCCTCCCGTACCCCACCACCGCCATTTTCACCTGCAGAGGGGTATAAATCTTAATCTTTACCCCTCTCTCTGTCGCCGCTGTTTTTATCGCCCCCATTGCCTCCGCCACTTTCAAAGCCGACTTCTTATTCTTAGCAAAAAACAAACCTTCTATGGCCACCACTTCCGGCTTATATTTTTCTACTAATTTCCCAATCTCTTCATAAATAATCCCCAGTTTCTCCGCCGACTCTCTTTTTTTTTCATTCTCAATACAGCCATAATCTACCAAGGTCTCCTCGTCTTTCAAAACTGCCCATCCCACATTATTTAGCCCCGGATCTATTCCCAAAACCATATCTCATTTTATCACTAACTGCTATACTATTCCTACATGAATCCCTCTAAAATCGCCCAGGAGCTCCAAAAAAAGTTCCCCCGTCTTTCCATCAAAACTAACGAAATTCTCGCTCCCTATACCACCTTCAAAATCGGTGGACCCGTTGAAATTTTCATCACCACCGAATCCTCCAATCAACTTAAAAACCTCCTGGTCTTCATTAAAACTAGCTACCCCCGACTACCCATCACCATCCTCGGCAATGCTTCCAATCTCCTTATCGCCGATTCCGGCCTTAAAGGCCTAGTCATCAAAAACAATTCTCAAAACATCAAAATCCTATCCCTTAACCTCAAAACCGATCAATTATCACCTAAAAAAACAATTTCCAATCGCCGAACTGAACTAGATCCTGAAAAATATCTTGACTTTTCCTCTCTGAACTACGACGAATCAACCAAACCACAAGTGCTCGTTGAAATCGAATCCGGAGCCCCTCTTCCCTACGCCCTCGCCTATCTCTTTAAAAATAAAATCACTGGCCTTCAGTGGTTTGCCGGAATTCCAGGCACTTTCGGAGGAGCCACCTGGTACAACATTCATGGTGGAACATATCACCTTTCCGACTTCATAAAAGAAGTTACCACTCTAAATCTTAAAACCGGAAAAGAAGAACTTTTTCAAGCCAAAGATCTGGACTTTTCCTACGATTACTCTGTTTTTCAAAAAAAACCTCATCTCGTTATTCTCTCCACCACTCTCAGTCTTTACCGGGGAGATACCGAGAAAGCCCGAATTACAGCCCAAAAATGGATAAATCAAAAAGCAAAATGCCAACCTCTGCCTTCTGCAGGCTCAGTCTTTCAAAACCTTGATTCAGTCTTGGTCAAAAAACATGGATTCAAAAACCCATCTGTCGGTTGGATAATCGATCAATTACTAAACCTTAAAGGTAAAACTATCGGAGGAGCTCAAATCAGCCCTCTTCATGCTAACTTCATTGTCAATCAAAAAAACGCCACTGCCAAAGACGTTCTCTCTCTCATTGAGTTGATAAAAAAAGAATTTAAAAAACGCTGGAATATAGACCTCAAACTGGAAATCAAAATTCTCGGCAATATCTAAACTCAAAACTTCACCAAGTCCTCTCTCCTCAATAATTTTTTTCTTCCTCCCACCTTCCCCTTCTTCTTCAACTCTGTCTTTTTCTATTTTTCTTCCTTCTAATAATTAAAGAACAAAGGAATGTAAAATATATCAATAGATAAACTAGTGACAAGTCTTAAAAAAACATATTAACCAACAAAATAGGTAAAACATTAACTTTCTACAACGATAAAACTCTATTATTTATTTTCTACCCCCATAGTAATTAGGAAATTCTCGCTATAATTTTCAAACACTTCCTGCTCTGCTCTCTCCCTAAATCCTTAAAACAACAACTATAAGACCAAATAAAACAATTCCAGGCCAGGTCCCACACCACCTCTCTTCTCATTAAAAACACTCTCTAATCAGCTCTAGTAAAATCTCACCCGTCATCACCGCTCACTTCTTTTCATTTTTCTCTTTCTCTCTTCTCCCCGTCCTTTTATCAAACCCGTTTGTAGAAAGCCACGATCGTTGAGGACCTCGCTCCCTCCAAAGGCCCCGTTTTGCGGGGCCTGCGGTCATCCACTTATCAGACCTCGCTCCCTCCAAAGACCCCGTCTTACAGGGCTTGCAGGTTTTTTCCATCTCTGAAAATCATTTTTTCTTTTTTTGACCCGATCCAAACCTGCCTAACCCGAAATCTATTCGTGCCTACAAAAATCAAGCTTTTTTCTTCAAAAACCTCTCTTTGGCCTGTTTGGCAAAGAACTTGCTTATCTGACAAAAACAAAGACCGAACGTTTTTCTCCCATCTATTAACCAATAACATGTACTGACAACACTCTTTCTTTTTGACTTTTCAACAAAAACAATTCGAAAAACACCCTATCTTCTCTCATTTTCCGTGCCCAAAACATTTCGAACCCTCTTTTTTTCTGTTTTTTTTATTTCCCTCTCTTTCGAACCCTCTTTTTTTCTGTTTTTCCCTTTTTTCACTACCTCTTAACCATTTTTATAAGACACAAAACAATCACTAGCCACCCATCCACAAATATAAATTTTTATAAGACAACTAAGCTCGTAAATAACCACTTTATCAAAGCCTTTTTGAACAAATAAATTATTCAAAAAACCTCACTCAAAACAAACCCAAACTCTCTCTATTTATCTAAAAAAAACAACCGCATATAAATTATTCATACAGGACGTAAAATTCTGTAAAAAACATCACCCAAAACAACCCTATACACCAAAAATTATAAGCTTCCCCTACCTCAAAACTCTTCTATATAAATCTAGATTCTCTATCGCCACCCCTGTTCCCCTAACAACACACAATTGCGGGTCTTCAACCACATGAGCCACCACTCCAATCTCTTCGGTCACATATTTGTCAAAATCTCTGAGCTGCGAAGTCCCTCCTGAAAGCACAATTCCCCTCTCTACAATGTCAGACACCAGTTCCGGCGCTGTCTCTTCAAGTACACCTTTTATTGCTCCCAGTATCTGCTTCAGAGGTTCCTGTATCATCTCATGCACCTCGCTTGACCCAAGCTCTACCGTTTTCGGCAACCCATAAACCGAATCCCTTCCCTTAACTTCCATTTTTTCTTCTTTTTTCCTAGGCATAGCCGAACCTATCTTAATCTTTATTAACTCCGCTGTTTGGTCTCCAACAATTAAATTATGCCTCTTTTTAAGCTGAGACAAAATCATTTCATCTATTTTGTCCCCGGCCACCCTCACGCTTTTGTGAACCACCACCCCTCCCAAGGCAATCACTGCCGCCTCCGCTGCCCCTCCACCGATGTCTACAATCATATTTCCAAAGCTAGACGCTACCGGAATCTTAGCTCCGATCGCCGCCGCCAACGGTTCATCAATCAAATAGGCATTTTTTGCCCCGGCAGACAGCGTCGCTTCCAACACTGCTCTCTGCTCCACTTGAGTCACTCCTGCTGGTACACAAACCATCACCTCCGGCTTAAAAAACCACCCTCTGCCCATCACTTTTTGAAGAAAATATCTAAGCATTGCTTCCGTCACCTCGTAATCTGCAATTACGCCTTCTCTCATCGGTCTAGTTGCCTCTATATACCCGGGAGTCTTTCCCAACATTGTCTTTGCCTCCTTTCCAACCGCCAACACTTTTCTGTCCTCCGCTGAAACAGCTACTACCGTCGGTTCCGACAAAACAATTCCTTTCCCCACTTCCCAAACCAAGCTATTGGTTGTTCCCAAGTCAACTCCTAATCTTTTAAATAAATTTTTCATTTTCTGATATACTCTGACATACTTACACGATATTTAGAAACACCAAGTGTTTTCTCTTTGTCTTCATTATACAAGTTCTAAAAGTCCATTATCTGCTATCATCGCTTATGGGAAGAAAAATCAAAAAGTCTCTGGCTGAATATAAAAGCATCTTGATCATCGGCTCCACAATCACTTTCGTAGTCCTAGGAACGCTATCTATTTCTCTTTTCATTCGAGGCTACCGGCCCGATTTTAAAAATAAAATCCTTGCCCCCACCGGACTCCTTTCTGCTACCTCTACTCCTAGATCTGCCTCTGTTCATATCAACGACCGCCTCATCACTGCCACCGACGACACTATAAACCTTCCTCCAGGAGACTACAAAATCAAAATCGAAAAAGACGGCTACTTGCCCTGGGAAAAAGAAATTGCTCTCAAAAAAGAAGTTGTTTATCAAACTAACACTCACCTTTTTCGTTCCGTACCTGATCTTAACCCCCTCACTCTTTCCGGCGCCATAAACCCCACTCTTTCCCCTGACGGCAGTCAAGTCGTTTACTCAGTCGCCTCAGCCTCCGCATCTGTTGACAATGGACTCTATGTCCTAAGGCTCAGTAATTCTCCCCTGAACATCGCCCGTTCCTCTCCCAAGCAAGTCTCCGCCAACTACAAAAACATCAATTGGCCGGATGCTCATTTTGCTTTCTCCCCCGACTCTCAAAAAATCCTTGCTTATTTTAAAAAAGACCAAGAACTTTCTCCAACCATTTTCACCGAAGAATGGATCAAAAACGTATCCACCGCCTACCTTTTTAATTCCGGAGACACCATTTCTTCAAGAGATCTTCTCGATGTCACTCTCCAGCTTCCTTTTCTAAAAGAAGAATGGCTAGCAATTCATCAAGAACTAACTATCGCCAAATTAAACAAGCTTCCCGAATCATTCCAGAAAACTGCCTCTGACTCTGCCGATTTTATTCTCTGGTCATCCGAAGAAAACAAAATCGCCTATCTAGCCGATAAAAACGCCACTATTCCCGAAAATATCATCACTCCTCCTCCCGCCCAAAGCACCCAAACCCAAGAGCGTCAAATCAAGGCCGGCCACATCTATGTTTATGACATCGAAGACGACACCAATTTTCATATTGCCGACTCTCAAGACCTCGCTCCTAATCCCAATTACTCCGAAATTAACAATCAGCCTTTCTTTCTTTCCTGGCTTCCCTACTCCCACCACCTCGTTTTCATCCAAGACAATAAAATCAAAGTTATCGAATACGATGGCACCAACAATCTTGACCTTTATGCCGGACAATTTGATCAAAAGGTAGTCTTTCCCTATCCGGACGGCAACAAATTGATTATTCTCACCCACCCCTACGACTCCGCTCCCGAAAACCTCTACGCCATCAGTATAAAATAAGACGGGACAACCTCATTGTCAGGGATATCCCGAGGCAACGACCAAAGGGACAACCTCATTGTCAGGGATATCCCGAGGCAACGACCAAAGGGACAACCTCATTGTCAGGGATATCGGACTCGAACCGACAACCTCACCGACCCGAACGATGCGCTCTACCAGTTGAGCTAATCCCTGATAATCAGTATCCCCACCAGGAATCGAACCTGGAACTGACCCTTAGGAGGGGTCTGTTATATCCATTTAACTATGGGGACCCGCCACCATTTTACCAGGGCTTCTCTAACAAAAGAAATTTATCCAACAACTACTTTATCTCTTCGTCAGCATAAATCAAACACTCCATCGCACTCCCGTACTCAAAAAGCTCATCTTTATCAAACAACAAACCTATTTCTTTCTCCGCCGCCTCTACCGAATCCGAAGCGTGAATAATATTCTGAGAACCACTCATCCCAAAATCTCCTCTAATCGATCCTGCTTCCGCCTCCCTACCCTTCGTTGTTCCCACTATCTTCCTAACCGCCGGAATCACCTCAAGACCCTGCCAACACATGGCCACAATCGGTGTCCACTTCATAAACTTTTTAAGGTCATCAAAAAAACTCCTGTCTTTGTGATGTTTATACCATTCATCTAAAACATCATCAGTCAAAACCAACATTTTCAAACCCACGAGCTTCAACCCCTTTTTCTCAAACCGAGACATTATCTCTCCCACCAGACCTCTCTGTATTCCATCCGGCTTCACCAACACCACTGTTTTTTGCATAGACTGATTCTACATCAAAAATTATTAAGAAAAAATCCTTCCATTAAACCAAAAACCAACCA
>DAOUWE010000013.1 GCA_030667285.1 Candidatus Shapirobacteria bacterium
AAAGATCTTTTTCGTAAAGAAGGCCGATTTTGGCGCCGATATGAGAAACGACAGAAGCCGATGAAGAAAGGGCGAGCTTGAAGGATTTTTCAAGGTCAAAGCCCAGAGTAAGGCCGGCAGTGAATCCAGAACCAAAAGCGTCACCGGCACCGGTTTCGTCAACAGGAGAGGTAGTTACTATGGGGGCAAAAAGATGTTTGTTTTGAGTGGCGACATGAGCTCCGTCACGACCTTGAGTGACAATGTTGTAAGTAGAACCGAAAGAAAGAAGTGCCGGCCAAAAATCAGAATGGTCGATGTCTTTTTCAGTAAGAATTTCAGACTCGGTAGTATTGAGAATGAGAACTTCGCATTTTTTCAAAAGAGGAATAAGTTCCGGGGATTGTTTGAGTTCTCTTAGGCCGGGGTTAATGGCGACTTTTATTTGATTTTCTTGGGCATGATTAATTATTTTTTCCAAAAGAGAAAGGTTTCCCTCAAGGGAACTTATGTAAAACCATTTGGCCTGAAGTTTGGAAAAATCAATATTGGGTTCTTCGAGCCTGGTATTTCCGCGAGAAATGAGAATGGTGCGTCCGCCGACTTGATCAACCAGAACAGTAGAATAGTCGGTTTCGTCTCCTTCATGCTGTGATAAAAAAGAAAGATCAACGTTGTTTTCTTTCAGGTCTTTGATGATAAATTGGGAGAAAATGTCTTTCCCGAAACGAGCCAAGCAAGAACTGTTTAAACCAAGGCGAGAAAAACAAACAGAAGAATTAGTAGCCCCTCCGCCGGAAGAAATTATTTTTTGATCAACGTCGACCTTGCTACCGACCACTTGATAAAGAGAGCCTTTTTCGGTGTCATCGTCTTCGACAAGTTTGAAATTTTTAGAGGTCAAAAAAACATCAACGGTAGCGGATCCGATGGAAATAATATCAAACATTTTTCATGAAAAAAGTTCTAATTTTTCTTTCATTTTACTTTTAACTGCTTGTATCGGAGAGCTTAATAAGTGATAGGCTTTGATGGTTTTATTGGAATGGAGAGCGGTTTCAAGATGAGAGCGAAAAGCAAGGCGAAGGTCGGTGTTGATGTTGATTTTAACCACTCCTCGCTGAAGAGTTTTTTTAAGATCTTCGGGGTTAATACTAGAACCACCGTGCATGGTTAAAAAGGAGTCAGGAATAGATTGTTTGATGGTTTCCAAAAGATCGAAGTCAATGATTTCGGGATGATCGCCATTCATGTCGACACCGTGCGTATTGCCGACAGAAACAGCCAAAAGATCGGCGTCGGTTTCTTCCATGAATTTTTGAGCAAGGTCAGGATTGGTAAAACTGTCAGGAGAGAGCTTTTCTCCGATTTTTTTTATATGGTCTATTTCAATCTCCACCATAACACCGTTTTGATGGGCATAAGAGACAAGTGCTTTGGTTAATTTTAGATTGTTTTCCGGAGTCAGCTTAGAACCATCAAAATGAACCATGTCAAAGCCGAGATCAACGGCTTTCTTTAAAAGGTCCAGGTCTCGGCCGTGATCAATATTTAAGAAAATAGGTAGGTTACGATCGTCAAGGAGTTTAGCCAAAGCGAAAAGACGTTCCGGTTTTATGAATTCGAGTTGGCTCGGAGAAAGCTGGGCAATGATCGGTGTTTTTGTTTCAAGGAGAAGTTCTTCAAGAGCTTGAAAGGTGGCAAAACAGTCTATGTTAAAGGCGGGAATGGCGAGGCCTTTTTTTCGATAGTCAACTAAAACTTCTTCCAGAATCATTTTTTTAATAAATTTTTAGCGGTTTCGATAATGTCTTGAACGGCTAGGCCGTAATGATCCCAAAGTTTTTGGTAATCACGGGCAGATTGGCCAAATTCGTCTTGAACGGCTAACAATTTCATTTTAGCATTTAGATTGGACTTTAAAAGAAGGGGGGCGATAGCTTCTCCCAAACCACCTTCGACTTGGTGATCTTCGATGGTGATCAGATGTTTGGTTTTTTTGACGGAGCGAAGAATGGTTTTTTCGTCTAGAGGTTGGATAGAGGGAGAATTAATAATTTCCAGAGAAATGTTTTTGAGTTGTTGGTCGGCCAAGAGGGCATTTCTTAGGATGGGGCCGTGACCAACAATCGTGAGATCAGAACCTCTTTTTAAGACTCGAGCTCGGCCAATAGTAAAAGAGCTTTTGGGATCAGTAAAATTTGGAAAGTCGGCTCTAACCAGCCTAAGGTAGGCGGGTCGGGGGCCATGAATAATGACCGGGAGAATTTTTCGAACTTGCCTGGCGTCAGCGGAAGAAAAAACATCTATGTCGGGAAGAGCCCTCATGAGAGCAATGTCTTCAAGAGATTGATGAGTAGCGCCCAGTTCATCGGTCATTAGACCGGCGTGTGAACCGACAATGATAACTTTGGCTTGGTTGTAACAAATGCTTTGTCGAATAACTCCCCAGTTTAAAGAAGGAGAAAAAGCGGCATAAGAAGTGAGGAAAACTGTTTTACCGGAGAGAGCCAGGCCGGCGGCAATGGCGGCGGCGTTTTGTTCAGCGACTCCGACTTGAATAAAACGGCTTTTGTATTTTTTAGCGAAAGTACCTAGTTTTAACGAATCTCTAAGATCGATATCAACGACATAGATTTTAGAATGAGTAGCGGCTAATTTGGTCAGAGTAGAGTCGAAGGCTTCTCTCATAGAATAGTTTTGGGGACAGGTTTTGGAATTCATTTAGGAGGTTTGAAGTTTTTTTGTAATTCAGAAAGGGCTCTTTGGTGTCCTTTCTCTGTCAGATTTTTAATGTCGTGGTATTTATATTTTCCTTCCATGTAAGAAATCCCTTTTCCCAGAGTGGTTTTCGCAATGATGACGACGGGTTTTTCAGAAGATTCTTTAGCAGATTGAAGAGCACGTAAAAGAGCGGGGAAAAGGTGGCCGTTTATTTCATAAACTTGCCAACCGAATTCGTAATATTTATTGGCTAAATCCCCGAGAGGCATTATTTGATCAGTGGTACCACCAATTTGGATACCGTTTTTGTCGATGATATTTATAAGGCGGTTGAGAGAATATTTGTTAGCAAACATGGCTGCCTCCCAGATTTGTCCCTGATTGTGTTCACCATCTGAAGTGAGAGTGATGGTAAAACGTTTTTTTCGATCTCTTTTGTCAGCAAGGGCCATGCCGGAAGCCAGGGAAAGGCCTTGGCCAAGAGAGCCGGAGGAATATTCGACTCCGGGAACAGAACGATGAGCGTGACCCTGAAGAGGAGATTTTAATTCGGAATAGGTATAGAGGAGTTTTTCGTCAAAGAAACCGGAACGACAAAGAACAGAATACAGGGCCAGGGCAAGGTGGCCGGCGGAAAGAATAAAACGATCTCTCTGGGGATGGTCAGGTTGAGTGGGATAGAAATTAAAAAGATCGGAAAAATAAAGGGCGACGAGAATATCGGTACTGGAGAGAGATCCGCCGACATGGCCGGAGCCGGTTTTTCGAATAATATCCAGAACATCATTTCGAACATCAAAAGCGGTAGTTTTAAGATAAGGATAGTTGGGCATGGTTATATTTATACTATCATTAACAATTAACGAATTTGTAGCAAGAAGGAGGGTTATTGTGGTAGAAAGAGCTTGTGGTTGAAAAATGGAGTGATGAGGAGTTAGTTAAGGGAGTGTTGAGTGGTGAAAAAAAATGGCTGGAAATATTTGACGGAGAATTCAGAAGGAGCATAAAGGGTTTTGTAAGGAAAAGGGTTGACAAAGAAGAAGATGTGGAAGAAATAGTACAGGATACGATATGGGCAGTTTTGAATTCTTTGGCCGGTTTTGAGTTCAGATCAAGTCTTTTTTCTTGGATTTGCAGTATAGCCAGTAGGAAAGTGGTAGATTTTTACAGGAAAAAGAAAATAAAGACGGTTTTGTATGACAAAGCTCCTTGGATGGAGGCAGTGGCAGACAAAGCATTGGGTCCGGAAGGAGAAAGTATTAAAGAGGAATTGAAAGAAGAGATAAAAAAAGCAATGAAAGGATTGAGCGAGGGATACCGGGAGATATTACGACTTAAATATATAGACGGAAGAAGCATGAGAGAAATTGGAAAAATTGTTAAAAAAAGTGAGAAAGCAGTAGAATCGGGACTTTCTCGAGCTAGAAATAAGTTTAGAAAAACATGGAAAGAATTAAGAAAATAATAGAGTTGGGAATATTTTTTTTGATTCAGGAGGCGTGGAAATTAGTTTGTAATTTGTATGGACTTTTTTATAATCCTTTTTTAGTTCTACGAGTGACCAGAAAAGAAAGAGATTGGATGCAGATTGTTTTGATAGGAATAGTAATCTTGTCTCCTTTTTTGTTGTTTAGTGTGGGGCTACCGACTTGGGTGGTGGGTCAGAAAATTTTAGGGTTGAATTTCCCAAGGCTAAACAGGCTGGCTTTGATGGGAGGTGGTTTGGTAGTTTTAACAGAAGGATTGGTAATTTTGTATTTGTTGTACTGGGCGTGGAAAGTAATAAAAAAGAATCATATGAATAGTTTTTCTCTTAAATAATGAGGCCATCAGGGGCTTGGATACAGAATAGGATTAGGCTGGGAACACCGGAGGGTGGTTTGTATGGAGAACAGTGCGGTGTGTGCAGGGAGAAAATATTTCCGCCCAGAGACATTTGTCCAAAAAAGGATTGTGGAACAATGGTAAGCCCGAGAGGCTTGTATCCGGAGCGATTTATTGTAGAGGAATTTGAGGAAGGTTGGGGCAAAAGAAACGCTGAGGTGGTTGAAAGACGAAGAGGCTGAAAACGAGAAGGTGATGATATTGCTATAATGATCGATATGAGCGGAGGTGAGTGGTACCAGAGGCCTTTTTTATTTTTATTTTTGTTTGTTCTGATTTCGATACCGGTTGACTTGTGGATGGCGTTACCAAAAAAGGAGGTTGACGAGTTTTCTAGAAATGCGCCTGTTCTTATAAAGGATGATTTTTTGGGCAAATATCCGGAAGATTTGAAAATAGAAGTAAAAGAAGGAGTGGTAGAAATAAATAAAGAATTACCTTATTGTCTGGTGTTGGGGGAAGAAAAAGGAGAGAAAATAGGAATAGTGTTTGACAAAAGCCCGGAGGTGACCGAGTTAATGCAGGAAGAAAATGTATATAGTCATTTGTGTAAAGCAATGGGATTAGTGGGAGAAGATTATATAGTTTATCCAGATGAGGAAGTTTTTAAGGTTCAAAAACTGGCAAAGGAAGTGAATTTGAAGATTGACAAGGTCATGTTGGATGGCTTGGTCGATAAGTACCTGCCTATTTTTCTAACATGGATAGAACGATTGTACATAATAGGTCCATTTTTATTGGTACCACTGGTGTTTATTGGATTTTTAATGAAGAATTTATGGTACGGGTGGGTGTTAAGAATAATAGCTAAACTATTGAAAGTTAAGGAAATGAGTAGAGGAGAGGCTTATAAAAGCTCTTTGTTAGTATATGTAGGTTGGAGTGCTTTTGCTTGGTTAGCGAGTCTGATATTAGAACAGGCAACGGGCAACACTACTTCCTGGGTACCATTCACGTTTTTTAATACCATTTTGATTACTTTGATATCGTTGTTTTCAGTGAAAAGCGGGATAATTGATTTTTCAGGAAACAGTAGTTCAAGGCAACCGACGAACCCAACAAAGCCAAGTCAACCAATGAATCCGGCGAAACTGACGGAAGAACCTGTAAAATCCGCAAGGATGATGGTGCCTGATTTGATAAAACCGCTAGGAAACAAGCCTGTAGAGCCAGAAGAAACGAAACCGGAAGGATCGGAAGAAAAAGCTTCTGGAGACGCGCTGGAGGCGCGGATAAAATGATCAAGAAGTAATTAATCACAAATATAACTTGCTTTGGGATTGATGGAGAAGGGCTTTTTATTACTGGTTACTCTCTTGAGAAGGAGGTGTTTCTTTTGCCGGAGTAGAAGGTGGCGGCGATGGTTCGGGAGTCACAGGTGTTGGCGATGGTTCGGGAGTCACAGGTGGTGGAGAAGGCGTTGGTGTTGGTTCAGGAGTCACGGGCGCTGGAGAGGGTGTTGGAATAGTAGGGTCATTAGTAACCGGAGGCTGGTTTGGTATATTTTTATCATTCATATAAAAGATTAACACAATTAATTCTTAGGAACAACATAGAATAGTGAGATACTGATGAAATGATCAAGAAGTAATTGGTGATAAAGACATAAGAAGAATTGGATATAATTGTAAAGATGCTGGCTATTAAACCACCCAATTATAAGCATTGCCCTTTTTGTGGCAAGAGACTAAATATTAAAACAGAAGAAGGAGAAAAGAGGAAGTTTTGTAATAGCTGTAATTGGACTTACTATCCTCATGTGGCGGGAGCGGTAGGGGCAGTAATTGCTAAAAAAGGGAAAGTACTAATGGTACAAAGAAAGAGAGAACCTTATAAAGGAACGTGGATGTTTCCAGCAGGATTTATTGACTACGGAGAGCATCCAAAAGAGACTCTTGAAAGAGAGGTGAAAGAAGAAACCGGACTAAGGTTAGTAAAAGCAGAATTAATTGATGTGTTGCAATCTGAAGATGATTACAGAAGCCTGGGGCATTTTTGTTTTTTCTATAGAGTAGAGGTGAAAAATGGAGAAATTAAAACCGACGAAGAGGAAAATAGTGATATTAAGTGGTTTGATTTAAAAAAATTACCAAAAATTGGCTGGAAGGGGCATCAGGTAATGATGAGAAGATTGCTTGGGGAAAAGAACTGATTGGAGACGCGGACGAAATGAGCAAGAAGTAATAAATGAGAAATATAACCTGGTTTTGACTTGTTTTGGGATTGATAAAAAAATAAAAAGGATTGGGGAAAAAGTAATGAAATAAACTTTACTTCTTACTGTTTGCAAGAAAGTCCTTAAAGCCGATCTTGCTATTGATAAAGTCCGATTTTAATTTGCTTTCTTTGTCACTCAAGTCATCTCCAGATCCAAAATATACTTTAAAAATAAAATATTTCTTAGTAATATCTTTGAGAGTAAGTCCCTGACTAAACTTTGATTTAAAGAACGATCTGATGTTTTCACTCCATTTTTCGGCAAAACGGAGGGCATTAGCGTGACTGATAGCATGATCTGATTTCTTAAGTTTATTGTTTTTAAAGGAGATGTGAGTAAAATGATGAATATAAAGATTATTAAGATGAACGATTTTGCCAATTTCGGCTAAACGCCAACTCAAATCAACATCTTCCCAAAAACCAATCTTAAAACGAGTATCAAAAAGACCGCCAACTTGTTTCACTTCTTGAGTACGAACCAAAAAACACCAGCCACCGGTAAAGTTCGGAGGAGTCTCAAGTATTTGAATACCAGGATTAGATTGAGTAAATTTTTGTGAAAATTGATTCATGTCGCCGTAATATTGCTTAACAATATTTGCGGGAGAAACAGATTCTTTAAAACTCTCTTTGATTTCTTTGTCTATGGGTTGTCGAGTATAGGGATTGAGAGCGGCAATGCAGTTAGAGTAGACACCGAATTGAGAATATCTTGGATATTTCTTAACATAGGCGACTAATTGACTTAAAAATTTGGGGAAAATTACTGTGTCATTGTTGACCCCTAAAAAAAGAGGGGTTTTGCTTCTGCTAAATGCCTGATTATTGGCATAACCAAAACCGTAGTTTCTTTTATTAGCTACTAACAATAGATCCTTTTGTTTGGACAGGTAATCAATAGTGCTGTCGGTGGAGTGGTTATCAATAACAATAAGCTGGTAAGGAATATCGGCATTAAGTCTTAAGTATTTTAGAAACAGCTTGGTGTAATTGAGACAATTATAGGTAACAATTCCAATGGTAATTTTTGGAGTAACAGCCATTACCTATTTTACAGTAAAAGTGGAATTATCTTTAAAAATCTTTTTCTTGAGACGCGGACGGGAGTTGAACCCGTCTGGATGGTTTTGCAGACCATTGCCTAACCGCTCGGCCACCGCGTCAAACAGTGGGTAGATTATACCAAACTAAAGTTGGTTAGCTTGACTTTTGACATTGATTTTGTTATATTATGGGCGTCCTCCAAACTATGTGGAGGATTTTTTATTCCCTGTTTTGGAAACGTAAAGGTAATTTGCCATGCTTTTTACTTTGGTTTTGAGATAAAACAGGGCTATATGCAAAAACAAATCAAGGGAATTTATTCCCAAATACAAAAAATCCTAGCCGAGGTTCGGCGCGTCCGAAAAGGAAGCAAGTTCAGCCGTATGGCTAGATTGTTTCTGGATAAAATCGGCGGAGATAAAGCCCGCAAGGTACTGCTTTTGGGTGCCGGGTTGAGTCTTCTGGGATTGAATTTATTCTCCCCTATCAGTAGTTCTTTGGCCGCTCAGATTGTTGAGGTGGATAATCGTATCGAGGAAGTGGTAGAAACCACTAAAAGATATCAATTTCCGGTACGTGATGAGTATCAACTATCTCAACGGTTTCATGTTTTACATTCCGGAGTAGATTTAGCCATGAAAACAGGCACTAAACTGTATCCTGTGTCTTCTGGAAAAGTGATTTTGAAAAAAGCTGGCTGGTTCGGGTATGGAAACATGGTCTTGGTAGAACATGATGACGGATCCAAGGCTCTGTATGCTCATTTGAGTGAGTTTGTAGCTAATGCGGGAGATAGAGTAGAAAAAGATAGCGTGATCGGGTTATCCGGAAATAGCGGATGGTCCACCGGACCTCATTTGCATTTGCAGATATCAGATACAGAAGGCAGATGGGTCAATCCTTTGTCTGTTCTTTGAATTTCGAGTTCAAAGAATTAAGAAGTTTTATGTTTCGCCAGAGCCGAGTTACATTCCCATTCCGCCCATGCCTCCCATGCCTCCGGGCATAGCGGGAGCAGGAGTGTCTTTTTTCTCTTCGGGAATATCAGTGATCAAAACTTCAGTAGTTAAAATCATAATGGCGATTGAAGCTGCATTTTGAAGAGCAGACTTGGTGACCCTGAAAGGATCGAGAACTCCATCTTTGATCATGGAACCGAATTTTCCAGTGGCGGCGTTATAGCCGTAGTCGGAATTTTTGGTTTTCCTTAGTTTTTCTTCTACTTTTCGCAGAATATGACCACCGTCTTGGCCGGAATTTTCGGCAATAAGACGAACCGGTTGTTCGAGAGCGTAGCGAAGAATATCAAGGCCGATTTTTTCTTCCGGAGAGTTGAATTCTACTTTGTCTAGGACAGTTTTAGCTTTCAAAAGAGCGACTCCTCCACCGGGAAGAATTCCTTCTTCAACAGCGGCTTTAGTGGCCCCAACAGCATCTTTAACTCTTTCGAGTTTTTCTTTCATTTCTACTTCAGTGGCTCCACCGACTTCGAGAACAACTGCTCCTCCGGCGAGTTTAGAAAGACGTTCTTGAAGTTTTTCTTTATCGTAATCAGAATCGGTCTTCCCAATTAAGGTTCGTAGTTGGGCAATACGATCTTGGATGTCGGCTTTTTTACCTTTACCTCCCATGATACGACAATTGTCTTTGTCAGCAACGACGGTTTCAGCTCGACCACAATCTTTGAGAGTAACGGAATCTAGCTTGCGACCGGCA
>DAOUWE010000036.1 GCA_030667285.1 Candidatus Shapirobacteria bacterium
ACGGCAAGCCTTATCGTTTAACCAAAAGCTTGATTGTCGCCGGCCAAGAACATACCTGGGACACTTATAATAAAGGAGGTCGAATGGAATTGCCTAATAATGTTGCCCCTGGCCAGACCACAAACGTCTCTTTTAGTCTCACTGCTCCCGCCCAAGCAGGGAAATACTCTTTTCAGATTGACATGATGAGAGAAATGGTTACCGGTTTTAGAGAACAAGGAAATCCTCCTTTTGAGGTAGAAATTGTCGTCGCAAAACAATCTATTTGTTCCTCCTGTTCTTCCGGTCCTCCCAAGTCTTCCGGAAATAGTAACTGTGACAATAATATTAATCTCTCCGACTTCAGTATTTGGCTTCAAATTTACCAAAAAATCCTTGGAAATCAGTCCCCATCTCAAGAAGAACTCTCTTCTGTCGATTTTAACTGCCAGCCTTCCGATTCCGCTTTTACTGTAAACCTCCAAGATTTTCAAATCTGGCTTCAAAACTATAAAGAGAGACTTTAACTTCTCCTGTTAAACTTAAACCATGCTCCGTAAAAAAGAAGATCTAGCTCGAGATCGAAATCGAAATCTAGACAATCAACAGTTAGATTTCACCAAGAAGGTTGATAAAGAAAAAAACATAGAAAAAAGCCGTCGTTTGGTGGTTATCATGCTTTTGCTCACCACCGGTCTCAGTGTTCTTCTGTGGCTTACTCGCTCTCTCGACTTTTATTTTAAAACAAACTCCTCTATTTCTTTTTCAAACATTTTTTCTTTTCAAAAAAACACTGACCTTCCTTTCCAAAAACCAAACATCGATAGTATAATCGAGAAAATTCTTGCCCAAGAAACAGGCGAGTGGGCCGCCCATGTCCACGTTCTTGGCGACCCCGATCTTTCCTGGTCCAAAAACGCAGACCTCGCCCTTACTGCCGCCTCTCTCATTAAACTTCCTGTTATTCTCACTTACTATCAAGAAGTAGAAGCTGGAAACATCGATCAGTCCACTACTTACCGGCTTGAGCGCCAAGATCTTCGTCTTGGAGCCGGATCACTCCAGCGCCAAAAAATAGGTTCTACCAGTACTTATCAAAATCTGGCCCACCTTTCTTTGAACGAATCTGATAACACTGCCTACACTGCTCTTCTGAGAATTATTACCATCCTGAAAGTCAACGAATTCATCGATTCTTTAGGCCTTACTTCCACCAATCTTGAAGAAAACACCACCTCTGCTTCCGATATTGGAAAGATTTTCAAACACATTTACGATTCTCCCGACCTTTCTCCTTCGTCCAGAAAACAAATTATCGACTCTCTCACCAACACTGCTTTTGAAAACCGTTTCCCCCTCGGTCTTCCGCAAGGTATTCATATTGCTCACAAAATTGGTACAGAAACAAATTCTGTCTCTGACGCCGGTATTGTTTTCGCCCATGACAAAGATTTTATTTTAGTTCTTATCGCCGACAAAGTCAGTCCTCCCAAAGCAGAACTCGTCTTTTCTGAATTTTCTCGAGCCATATACTGGCAATTACTCAATCACTAGTTCTTCTAAACCAGGGCACAAGCATTCTATCTTCTTCTTTTTTTTCTTCTACTACGCAGTGTTTGGTTGGTTCCGAGCCTTCCAAAAAGTATTCATTTTTTACCTGCCCACATCCATCACAAGGCAATGTTCCGGTACTAACACAAATCTTTTTTTCCACCACGCTTTCCGGTTTTTCCCAACCGCTTTCCGCAAACTCTTCTCTAGAAAGAACCAAGTCCATAACTCTCCTCCATATCGGTGTTGCCCCACTAATTCCGCTCGCCACTTGACTCATTGAATCTCCGTCATTATTTCCCACCCAGGCCGCTACCAAAACCTTATCCGTGTATCCCACGCACCAATTATCTTTAAGACTATTGGTCGTTCCTGTTTTTACGGCCACTTTCTTTTCCGGAATCGACAACTTGGAACCTCTGCCGAAAATCGGAGCCCTCGCCGAATCATCAGACAAAATATCATTAATCAAAAATGCTATTCCCGGATCTACCACTTCTTCCAGTATTTCCTTTTTTTTATACATTAACTGATTCTCGTAATCTCTTATCTCCAGTACCGGATTAACCACCGGTCTCTTTCCCAAATTTGCAAAACTCGCATAAGCCCTGGAAAGTTCAATCATTTTCACTTCACCTCCGCCAAGGGTCAAAGCTAATCCATATCTACTTCTGTCTTTCCAAGTATTTATTCCCAGATCTTCTGCTCTGTCAATCATCCTATCCACTCCATACGCTGATAAAACTTTCACCGCCGGAACATTCAACGAAGATGCCAAAGCCGTTCTTAAGCTTACATTCCCTCGGAAAGTATTGTCATAGTTTCTAGGACTGTAAGGGGGCTGTCCCGGTATTTGATAAACAATAGGCGTATCAGAAATTACCGTCGCTGGCGTAAATCCCATACCCAAAGCCACCGAATAATTAACGGGCTTAATCGATGACCCAGGCTGTCTTTCTCTTAAAACCACATTCACTTTTCCGTCAATCGACTGATCAAAATAATCCGCCGATCCAACCATCGCCAGCACATCTCCGCTCCTGGTATCCAAAACCAAAACCGCTCCGTTGTTGATGTTTATTCTTTTCACTTTTGATATTTCTTCTCCCACTATTCTTTCCACTTCTTCCTGCAGGTCTAAATCCAAAGTCGTTTTTATTTTCATCCCCCCCTGTTCGGTTGGAGCCACTCCATATCTCTCTGTTACCAATCCCTTAACATAAAACACAAAATGGGGAGCTTTTATTTCCGACCCACTCTCTGCTATTTCCACTTTATTTTTCCACAACAACTCCAGTTCTTTCTCGTCTATAAATCCTGCTTCAAACATTTCCCTAATTACTTTTCCTTGTCTTATCCACGCATTTTCCGGCTCCGGTCCAAAAGGGGAATACCTACTGGGTGCCGCCGGCATCCCTGCCAAAAATGCCGCCTCCGCCTGATCTATTTCCCAAACATTCTTTTCAAAATATTTTAAAGATGCCTCTTGAACGCCATATGCCTCTCCTCCGTAAGGAACTTCGTTAAAATAAAGTTCCAATATCTCATCTTTACTCAACCTATATTCTAAGGCTATTGCCAGCAAAAGCTCTTTTATTTTTCTCTTCCACGTTTTCTCTGAAGACAGTAGGGTATTTTTCACTAATTGCTGAGTTATTGTTGACCCACCGATTGGCAATCCGTCTTTGTTTCTCAAGTTATAAAGACTTGCTCTCACCATCCCTCTTATCGAAAACCCATTATGACTATAATATTCTTTGTCTTCAATCGCTATCGTCGCTTCAATTAAATTTTTCGGTATCTTTTCCAGCTCTACCCAAGTTCTATTTTGGTTTCTATAAATTTTGTAAAGCAACTGCTCATGACGATCTAGAATTCGCGTCGTCAGTGGTGGGGGAGTGAATATCTCTTCCACACTTGGTAGTTCTTTGTAAATATTTTCATAAAAATACCACCCTCCCGCCGCTACTAGTAAAAACAAAAAAACCACCGTTCCTCCCGCAAAAACCATTCTCCTCTTCAAAGCCGCTATTTTTTTTCTGCTCCAAACCGGCTTCTTTCTTCTTATCTTCTTTTTCTTTTTCGACTCAGCAACTTCTTTTTTTATCCTTGTTCTCCAAAACAAAACCTGAACATTCTTAGAAAAGGACAAAAACAGCCTTCGGCACAATACCTTCCAAATCCGATAGGCCTTATAACAAGACAAAACTAATATCTTTAAAATCAAAAATAGGCCCAACAAAACCCGAAAAACCGGTTTACCTAAAAGTAAAAAAAATCTCCCCATCCACAACATAATTAGTACTATTATAAGCCCACCCCCTTTAAAACACTATTACTTTATTCTTTTCTTTAGTTGATTATCGCCGCCCCTTCTCGAACATCCTCGCCAACTGGTTGACAATCCAGGCACAGAATCGTTTCTAATCCATCCCTGACGATATTGTGATCTTGCCATTCCACATTTTCTGCTTTTTGCCCTGGTTGTACCGGGAAGCCTGTATCTTTATTTACTACTACTGTTTGCCTCAACGCCCCACTAACATCGGGCAAATATTCTTTATTAAACAGTTCATATCTGGTTTCACACCCGCTCTCCGGCACTAATCCTCCTGTCAGATCACAAACCTGTCTCCCTACAATATTTACCGGCCTGGCTGGCTCTTCCGCTTCTAAACCCTCCAGTGCTTTTTCCATAGCACTATTCCATATCGCACTTGCTCCCACTGAACCAGAAGCAATTCCGGACATTGAGGTGTTGTCATTATTTCCTATCCAAACCACAACCGCTCTCGAAGGCGTAAAACCAACCGTCCAGTTATCTTTTCTGTCATTGGTCGTTCCTGTTTTTGCCGCCACTTTTTGCCCCCTGATTGTCAATTGTGATCCTCTCCCGAAAGTCGCCGCTCTTGCTCCGTCATCCGACATGATGTGATATATAAGATAGCTAGTTTCTCTGGACAATATCCTTTCTCCTGGAACATAAACATACTCCTTAATCACCTCTCCTTTTCTGTCTTCAACCTTCAATATTGAATTTAGGTCTTGTCTTACTCCCATGTTAGCCAAAGTGCCGAAAGCTACCGCCATATCAATCATTCTCACCTCTCCACCTCCCAGGGTTAAAGATAAGCCATAATTATCCGGATTTTCAAAAGTACTAATTCCCATCGCCGAAGCCGTAGCCACAAAACTTTCCAAAGTATTCATTTTCAAAGCCTTTACCGCCGGAATATTAAACGAATTTCCCAACGCATAGCGCAAACCTACCGGACCATGATATGCATTATCGTAATTACTGGGGCAATAAAGAGGCTGTCCGGGAACCGAAAAACAAGTCGGAATATCATTAAAAATCGTCGCCGCCGTCAACGTCCCCATTTCAATTCCGGTCGCATAATTTAAAGGCTTAATGGACGACCCGGGTTGTCTCAACGCTGTTGTTACGTTGTATTTTCCATCTATGTCTTCTGCAAAATAATCCTTAGACCCTACCATGGCCAATACTTGTCCGCTTTTTGGCTCGGTTACTACCACTCCTCCGTTCGACACTTTTCTCCATTCGAGATCTTCTATTTCTGCTGATACCGATGCCTCAATGTATTCCTGCAAGTCCAAATCCAAACTTGTCGTGATTTTTAACCCTCCTTCCGACACTATTTTGTTCCCATATTCCTGGACTAACTGATCTTTTACCCAAAACACAAAATGAGGGGCGTGTATTTGAATTCCGCTTAGATTAAAATCCAGTTTTTTCTCCGCCGCCTCATCCGCCTCTTCCTGGCTAATCATTTTTTCTTGCGCCATTCTCGACAAAACCATTTTTTGCCTTCCTTTTGCTTCTTCCGGAAAAGAAAAAGGGGAATACTTACTGGGTGACGCCGGTAGCCCCGCCATCATTGCTGATTCCGCCAAATCTAAATCTTCCAATTTCTTTCCAAAAATTACTCTTGCCGCCGCCTCCACTCCCCAAACCGTACCTCCATACGGGGTTTGGTTAAAATACATCTCTAAAATTTCATCTTTAGTGTAGAGAATTTCTGCTGACAGCGTCAAAACAGCCTCTTTCACTTTTCGA
>DAOUWE010000010.1 GCA_030667285.1 Candidatus Shapirobacteria bacterium
GCACTCCCATACTCAAAAAGCTCATCTTTATCAAACAACAAACCTACTTCTTTCTCCGCCGCCTCTACCGAATCCGAAGCATGCATTATATTATTCTGTCCACTCATTCCAAAATCTCCCCTAATCGACCCCGCTTCCGCCTCTCTCCCTTTCGTTGGTCCCACTATCTTTCTAACCGCCGAAACCACCTCTAAGCCCTGCCAGCACATGGCCACAATCGGTGTCCATTTCATATATTTTTTAAGGTCATCAAAAAAACTCCTATCTTTGTGATGTTTATACCATTCGTCTAAAATATCATCCGTCAAAACCAACATTTTTAACCCCACCAATTTCAACCCCTTCTTCTCAAACCGAGATATGATCTCCCCTACCAGGCCTCTCTGCATCCCGTCCGGTTTCACCAATACCACTGTTTTTTGCATAAACTAATTCTACATCAAAAATTATTAAGAAAAAATCCTTCCATTAAACCAAAAACCAACCATTCTCCTCCTTCTCCGCCATTTTTTCTCATTATCCATTTTGGCAACCAACCATTTTGTTTGCCATTTCCCTACTTACATATCCTATATCATTATTTTTTTACCCATCATTTTCCCTCAAAATATTATAAGCCTTTAACAAAAAATAAAACTTTAACAAAAAAATAAAAACCATTTTCCCTCCTCAATCTTTAAATTGCACCATCTCGCCTTTTCGAACCTACAAAAAAAATTCCAAGCCAAAAAACACAAGAACTAAAAATACCCCCACTCTATTAAATTCCTCATTTCATCAACCACAAGTCCTTAAAACCACAAGTCCTCAAAACCACAAAATTAATTCGGAAAAAATACCCCCACTCTATTAAATTCCTCATTTCATCAACCACAAGTCCTTAAAACCACAAGTCCTCAAAACCACAAAATTAATTCGGAAAAAATACCCCCACTCTAACAATGTCCAAAAATATCACTCCCTTCTCTCCCAACCTAAAGAAAAAAAACACTCTAAGCCCCGAATTCGGTTATTTGCGATAAATAATCAATAAATCTATTTACCGCATTTCTTTTTCCAACAAAGGATACAATGTACTACACTTCTGTACAAAACACATCTCTTTTTCCGCACTCAACTTCTTGCTAAACAAACACCAAAAAAACAGTCTTTCCTTCACTTTTCCACCTAAAAAACCTACCCAAAAAGCGTTTTTTCGATTTTTAACCCATTACTCTTCCCACTCATCTTTTTTTTCCAAAACAACCCAAATTCAATAATCGCAATTTTAAAACCCAAAATCCAAAAAATAACCGCATCTTAAGGCCTTCTTTGCCCCAAAACCCTTTCCGACCCTTTCTTCTTGTTTTGCTCTTTATCTCAAAAAAACCTTTTAAAATAACAAAACGGAAAAAACACCTTAGAACAGAGAAAAAGAGGAAAAATAAAATCTTATCAGAAAATTAACCTCTCTGCCAACTCGTGCCTAAACTTAAGATACCACCACTAATCGGAACTCTTCTTCCGCAAAAAACTCTTTCGCCAACTTCTTTACCTCTTTCATCTCCACTTTCCTATACTTTTCAAGTTCTTCTAGGGGCTTCGTCAACTTTTTCTCCAAAAGCAATCTGCTACCCACAAAATCGGCCCAAAAATCAGTCCTGTCCATTGCCAAAGCCAATCTTCCGCTCAAATACTCCTTAGCCATAAAAATGTCTTCTTTCTCAATTCCGCTTCCTATATTCAAATACTCTTTCTTAGCTGCCCGCACCACTTCATTCAGTTTTTCTTTAGTTACTCCCGCCTGTACCCCTACAAATCCTGCTTCCTCCAAGCTATTACTTACCGAAAACACATAATAAGCCGCTCCCATCTTTTCCCGGATTCTCTGATATAGCCGAGAAGAAGTATTTCCCGCCAAAACCACATCCAATAATCTCATGGCATATCTTCTATCATCCACTCTGGTAACTGATGGCACTCCTAAAACAAAATGGGCCTGATCCAGCTTCTTTTTCTTCTTAAGCTCCCTTTCTTCTCCAAACTCCATTACTACCTTCGGTAAAACATCTTTTTTCTTTTTAAACGAAGAAAAGTACCTTTTTACCCAACTCTTCACCTCTTTCGCCTTATTTCCCAAATCTCCACTCACTATTACTACCATCTCAGAAGCATTAAAATACCGATCTCTAAAATCAACCAGATCTTTCTTCTTGATGCTCAAAACTGTCTCTTTTGTGCCTAAAACATTCCAACATCCTACTTTCTTTGGCTTATACATCAAATTATAAAAATCGCCCCCGATCCCCCGCATCGGATTATCCTCATACATATTTATTTCCTCCACCACTACCCCCAATTCTTTTTCCAACTCTTTTTCCGGAAACGTCGGATTCAAAAGCATGTCCGAAATTATCTCCAAACCCCACTCTAAATGTTCCGGACTGGTCTTTACGTAGTACTCAGTGTGTTCATGGCTAGTGGCCGCATTATGCACCGATCCCACACGATCAAATTCCTTACTGATTTCCGTCGCCGTTTTTCTCTTTTTCGTCCCCTTAAAGGCCATATGTTCTAAAAAATGACTTATCCCCCACAATCGCCTCTCTTCATACTTGGACCCAATCTTAACCATTACTTGCACCGTTACCGACGACAGTCCTTCCAATGGAACCAAACATCCTCTTACTCCATTCGAAAGCTCAAAATACTCATACTTCGGGTCAACCACCCCTTATTCTATCACTTCAATCTTCTCCACTACTTTCACTACTTTCTTATGAATCTCTTCCGGAGTCAAAAGTCTCCCTCTTTCAACACACTCTATTTTTACCCACTCTTTTTTCCAATCACACATTTTTAAAAACGCCCGATGGGAACTCTCTTGATGTTCTAAATCCCTCTCCGCCTCATCTCCATCCTCTCCTTTGAGATATCCCCTACTTTTCCTTTTTTTTAGAAGCTCCTGGCAGAATACCGGACCCACTGATAAAAGTATAACCAGGTTCGGCTTCAGTATTCCTAACTCTTCAAAACCCACCTTCCACAACCACTCTCTCAATTTCTCTTTTCCCCTTCCTTTCTGCTTGGCTACTTGATGACCAAAATTAGACGTAAAATAACGATTCGACACTACCCACTTCCCCTCTTCTAGCACCGCCTTCCCTGTATCTCTACTCCAAGTATATTCATCCAACATATAAGGCAAAACCCCCATATATCCACTAATTTCAGAAAACGGACCATGCTCTCCTTTCAAATACTCACCCGCCAACTCTCCAAAGGGAGAATCATAATATCTGGGAAAATCTATTTCTACAAAACCGGTCTTCTTTTTCTTTAAATATTCCTTCAACAACCCAAACTGCACCGTCTTGCCTGCCCCATCCGCCCCCTCAATCGCTATAAATTTTCCTTTTTTCACTTCTACACTTTACCACATCCGACCTTCCTCTTTTGTTTACCTATAGCAGGTCGTCCTGAGCGAACGAAGAAAGTCGAAGGACTGCATTTTCCTCCACAGTTCTACAACACTACCGCACCACTCCCTAAACATCAATTTCCGTTCCTTTTTCGTCTCTCCCTCCCTACGATTCATCAAAACCAACCCCCATCACTCCCCAAACAGATCTTGGTGGCCAACCCTCTCTTTTCACCTCCTGTCGACCTCCTCTCAATCTTCTGTAACTATCAGAATGCCTCCTAACTTCAACCGGATCGACAATATCACCATCTCTTACTCTCTTAGCCAGTTCAACATGTCTATTTAAATAATCCACCACCCCTTCTCCCGCACCCAATCCCAATCTTTCTATTTTTTTCCTTTGCTCAAAAGTCAGTAATTCACGAATGCCTTTCCCAAAACCGGGCCCATCCAAAACACTCCTCTTTCTTTCATTCATCCCCTATTTTACCACCAAACTCACCATCTTCCCCGGCACATAAATCTCCTTCAACACCTCTTTCTTCTCTGTCCATTTCTTGACCATTTCATTGTCTTTGGCCATTTTTAATACTTCTTTTTGGTTTTCTACCTTGTCGCTTTCTATTTCTATCCTGCCCCGCACCTTTCCGTTCACCGAAACCGGTATCTCTATCTTCTCCGACACTAAATACTTCTCCTCCCATTCGGGCCACTCTGTCTGATGCACCGAATTCTTATTTTCCAATTTCTTCCACAATTCTTCCGTTAAGATCGGTGCATAGGGAGCCAACACTCTCACCAGCATCTCCATTTCTTTCTTTCCCAATCCGTCTTTCATCTTCTCTAGTTCATTCACCATCTTCATCATCGCCGCTACTCCCGTATTAAAACTATACCCATCAATATCTTCCGTCACCTTTTTCACTGTCTTATTCACTATCACTTTCACCTCTTGACTGCTAACATCTAATAATTTCCCACTTCCTATCAGCTTTTCAAACCTATCCAAAAATCTTTTTACCCCCCTCAAGGCATTCTCATCCCAAGCCATTACTCCATCATACGGCCCGATAAACATCAAATAAGTTCTCGTAGCATCCACCCCATACTGTTCCCAAATCCTATCCGGCGCAACCGCATAACGCTCCCGACTCTTGCTCATTCTCTGCCCGTCCGAACCCAAAATTACCCCGTGCACTACCCTCTTCTGATAAGGCTCCTTACCCGGCACCACTCCAATATCGTTCAAAAATTTATGCCAAAATCGCGAATACAAAAGATGCAAGGTCGTATGCTCATCCCCACCAAAATAGACATCCACCGGCATCCATTCTTTCAGTTTATCCATATCCCCCAACTTTTCATTGTTCTTGGAATCTATATATCTCAAAAAATACCAACTTGATCCTGCCCAGTTAGGCATAGTGTCCGTTTCTCTCCTGGCCCCCCCTCCGCAAGTCGGACATTTGGTCTCTACCCACTCCTTTACTTCCGCCAAAGGCGATTCTCCCGTTCCTGTCGGTTGATACTTTTCAATATCAGGTAAAGTTATCGGAAGTTCGTCTTCCGGAACCGGCACCCACCCGCACTTTCCACAATTTACCATCGGAATCGGCTCTCCCCAATAATGCTGTCTGGAAAATATCCAATCTCTCAAGTGATATGACACCGTCTCCTTCCCTAGTCCTTTCTCTTCCAACCAACCAATCGTTTTTTTAATCGCTTCTTCCGGCACCATTCCGTTTATAAAATCGGAATTAATCATTTCCCCCTCATCTGTATTTGCTAAAGCTCCTTTAGAAAAATCCCATTCTTTTTCCGGTTTCACTACCGGCACCACTTCCAAGCCAAATTTCTTAGCAAACTCCCAATCCCTCTGGTCATGGGCCGGAACTGACATAATCGCCCCTGTACCATACGAAATCAAAACAAAATCCGAAACCCAAACCGGGATCTCCTTCCCATTAACCGGATTTATGGCTGTTAACCCCGTATCCACTCCCGTCTTTTCCTTCGAAAGTTCCGCCCTTTCTAATTCTGACTTCGTCTCCGCTTTTTCTACATACTCCCTCACTTCTTTCTTGTCTAATTTCTCCACCAAAGGATGTTCCGGAGCCAAAACCATAAACGTCGCCCCCCACAAAGTATCCGACCTGGTCGTAAACACCTCTATCTCATCTCCTTCAAAACCCTCTCCTTGAATCTTAAACTTAACCCTGGCTCCCTTGCTCTTTCCAATCCAATTTCTCTGTGCCGCCATTACTGATTTCGGAAAATCTACTTCGTCCAACTCATCCGCCAGCCTATCCGCATATTTTGTAATTCTCAACATCCACTGATCCAATTCTTATTTTCCTGCTACCGCCACACAGCGCTCACAGTTTCCGTCTACCACTTCTTCATTGTCCAATCCTGTTTTACATTCCGGACACCAATTTATTGGCTTCTTTTCTTTATAAGCCAAACCATGCTTAAAAAGCTGTAAAAAAATCCACTGTGTCCACTTATAATACGAAGGATCCGTCGTATTTATTTCCCTCTCCCAATCAAATGAAAAAGCCAGTTTTTTCATTTGTCGTCGAAAAGTATCCACATTTTCTTTTGTGATTATCTGCGGTTTTACTCCCATTTTTACAGCATAATTCTCCGCCGGCAAACCAAAGGCATCCCATCCCATCGGAAACATCACCTCATACCCTTCCATCCTTTTTTTTCGGGCATAAACATCCGCCCCGGTCATCGTAAATGCATGACCGATATGAAGCCCTTCTCCTGAAGGATACGGAAACTCCACCAATACATACATTTTTTTCTTTTTACGGTCCATCCTCTGATTTTACACCAAATACCCTACTCACAAAAACTTTCAACAAAACTTATTTTCTTGTACAATCTCTTTGTGTCCCGCCACAAAGAATACGATCTCATTATCTTAGGTGCCGGTCCCGCCGGTCTCTTTGCCGCCTATGAATACTCCAAAAAGAAAAACAAAAAAATCCTCATCATTGAACAAGGCAACTCTATAAAAAAAAGAAAACCGATTGAAACCATGATGGGTGTCGGTGGCTCCGGCACTTTCTCCGACGGCAAACTTCACTTCACCCCCGTCCTTTCCCACGAAAAAATCCTTGACCTCTTTCCTCTCAACCGCTATCAAACAACCGTTGACTATGTTGACCAACTTTTCACTGACTTTGGAGTCACCGCTTCTTACACTCCTAAAAACCCGGAAGAAGCCCAGAAGCTTGTGGACCAGTGTCAATGTCGCGGCGTCAAGCTTTACATCAGAAAATGCCGTCATATTGGCTCCGACGTTCTCCCTCAAATCATTAAAAACATGGTTCAAGTCCTGGAAAAACAAGGTGTTGAATTTCTCTGCAACACTCGAGTTCAAGAAATACTGGTTAAAAACAAGTTAGTAACCGGCCTTAAAAACAAGAAAAAAACCTTTAAAGCCAAAAAATATCTTCTTGCCCCCGGTCGTATCGGCACTAGTTGGCTCCAAAATCAAGCTGAAATCATTGGTTTGGATTATTCATATCAAAAAGTAGAAATAGGTGTCCGAGCCGAGTTCCCTGCCTCCATTATGTCCGCCCACTCCAAAATCCTGCACGAAAACATCTATGCTGTTCAGGCTCCCACTTATGACGACATCGTCCGCACTTTCTGTCCCTGCCCCAACGGTCGTATCGCCATTGAAAACTACGGTGATTACATTTCTGTTAACGGTCACTCCACTAAAACCTCTCCTTCCCAAAACTCCAACTTCAACCTGGCCACTGTTCTCGAATTAACCGAACCGGTAGAAAACACCACCGATTATGCTATCCAAGTCGCCAAAACTGCCACCATTATCGGTGGAGGGAAACCCATCCTTCAACGCCTAGCAGACCTTCGCTCCGGCCGTCGAAGCACTTGGAAAAGAATTGGACGCAGTCACACCCAACCCACACTTAAAGACGTAACCCCGGGAGACATTTCTCTCGCCCTTCCTCATCGTACCGTTACCAACATTCTGGAGGGTCTCAAAAGACTAGACAGAGTTCTTCCCGGCCTCAACTCCGGATCCACCCTTCTTTACGCTCCTGAAATCAAACTCCGTGGCAACCGCATTAAAATCAACAAAAAGATGCAAACCCAAATCAAAAACCTTTACGTTGCCGGTGACGGTGCCGGTACTTCAGGAAACATTGTCGGAGCCGCCGCCTCCGGTATCTTTGCCGCCCAAGGCATTCTCTCTTAACTTGCCCTAATCCCCAAAAACCCCTATACTTTCTCTATGGAATTAAATCCCAAATTCGGATTTGCCAATATTCCCAATATTCTCATGCTCGCTCTCCTCTTGGTCGGACTTGGCCTCACTCTTCGTGCCACCACCATGCGCACTGTTACCCAACAATACGCCGCCAAATATCCACCTCGAGGTTATTGTTCCGATACTAAAATTCTCGTTGTCACCCGGGACGACGGACAATTAAAAGACGAACCCTGTAAATATCTCTGCCAAGAAGGAGATTGTTGCGGAGCCAAAGACGAACCCTGCTGTCCCAATCCTGAACTTTCCCCCATCTGTGATCAAAACATGACCTGTCTCAACGACATCTGTAAAAAAAACTAATCAAAAACCCATCCCAGCTCCCCATCTATGTCCGTCCTCATTATTTCTATCCCTCTCTCCTCAATCCTTTCCAAAACCTCTTCTGCCGGATGCCCATAGCTATTATTTTTCCCTGCACTAATCACTACCACTGCCGGTCGTACTCTGTCTAAAAGCTCCTCGGAACTGCTGGTCTTTGATCCATGATGGCCTATCTTCAAAATATCCACTTCTTCATCCAATATTTTCCTCCACACTAACTTCTTTTCTACCTCCACTGTCGCATCTCCCATCAAAAGCACCTTCGCCTCACCCCCTCCATCCTTAATTCTGCCCAACAAAACCAACGATCCTTCATTGGCATCCTCCCATCCTCCGGAATCCTTCTCCGGAGAAAGCACCTCTAGTTCAATTTTTCCAAAACGAATCAAATTCCCCTCCACTAAAACCCCTGAAAAAACATTCTCTTCTTCCATCCTTCTTTTTACTTCACTCCAGGCCAAGCTTTTACCTTCTTCTCCATTCCATAAAAACTTCTCTACCTCAAACCTCTCCAGTACCGACACCAAGCCTCCCACATGATCAAGATCCGGATGAGTAGCAATCACTGCTTCAATTTTCCTATCCCAAAAAGGCATATTGCCATCCAAACAATCCATCACCGGACTCCTTTTCTGTTTAAAAACCACCTCTTTCATTTCCTGTTCCAAACCTCTCAATTCCTCATATTCCTCCCAAGAATAAGAAAAAGGGCCTCCGTCTATCAAAATCTGCACTTTCCCCTCACTTATCAAAATCGCATCCCCCTGTCCGACATCGCAAAACACCAGTTTTACTTTTTCATCCGGGTAAGTAACTATAAAAATCAAAACCAACAAACACAAAGCCAATAATAATATTGCCCACCATTTCTTCTTCACAATTCTATTTTACATTTCTCCTCAGCAACCACCACCCCAAAATCAAATAATATCCCAGAACCATCACCCCGTTCATCTTCACCGTCAAACTAATCCACTCGTGTTGGCCAATCCACCCCACCACCCTCACAAAATACCAAGCCAAGGGATACACTGCCCACAAAAACACTCTACCCAATATTCCGCCCACTATCGGCACCAATCCTGCCAAACTTCCCGCCATTCCTAAAATCGTCATTTCCCCTACTAACGGCAACACCAATATATTCACCCCCAACCCCAACCACTGTACTTCTGAAAAATGCCAACCAATCATTGGCCAAACCATCAAAAACACCCACCATCCGACTAAAATCTCTCCCTTAAAACCTTTCTTTTTCTCGGCCAACAACACTCCAATCATCGCCCCCACACTCAACTGAAAAGAAACCTCGAAAAGTATTCCTGGACTAAAAATCACTAAAATCAAAACTGCCGCCACTAAAGCTCTCCACACTTCAAATTTTCTGCCCACTCCCTGACCCAAAAGCAAAATACTTCCCATTATCCCGGCTCTCAAAATAGGTGCATCAAAACCAGACAAAACACCATAAAACCATATCACCATCACTCCCACTACCAGAGCAATTTTTCTACCCAAAACATAAGCCAATCCCCCAACCACCGCCCCTGCCACTAGGGCCACATTACTTCCGCTCGCCACCACAATATGTAAAGTTCCCGTCCTTCGCAATGCTTCATAAAACTCATTACTCATTCCACTTTTTATTCCCAACACCATTCCGGCTATTAAATCCGCCTCTCTTTTGGGCAAATTCTTCTTAATTACCTCTACCAATCTTCTTCTCACTACTCCTGACACCTCATAAATTTTCTTACTTCCTGTCACTTTCGTTTCATCCGCCACCAACCAACACTTCTTTTCACAATCTCCTTTTTCTCTCTCAAAATCATCTAGCTTGCCTTCTACCAAAACACAATCTCCTGCCCACAGTCTTTCCTCATCTCTAACCAAAACCCAAAATTCCCCAGCCTTAAACTTCTGTCCACTCCCGGTCAATTCCGCATCTCGCTTAAGACAAGTTTTTACTCTAAGTCTCTGTCCAATCTCATGTTTCTCTACTTTTCTATACCAATCTACAAACCTATATATCAAAAGACAAACTAGTATTACCCAAAACCATCCTCTTTTCTTCATTTTTTAAATACCTATCTCGTCCTTAATCTTCTCAAACAGCTTCTCCCCTATTCCACTCACCAACTTCACCTCATTAATATCTCTAAATCCTCCATTCTTCTCTCGATATTCTATAATTCTTCCTGCAAAAGCCGGCCCAATCCCTGACAAGCTTTCCAGCTCGGTCTGGGAAGCAGTATTTAAATTCACCAACCCATTACTCACCCCCTTTACCTCACCGCCCGACCCCGAATCCGCAATATCCACCGGTACTTCCTCTCCCGCTTTCGGTATATAAATCTTCTCTCCATCTCTCAGTTTTCTGGCTCGATTCAAATTTTTCTCCACCCACTCTCTATCTGCCTCCGCCGACAGTCCCCCGCTCTCCACTAATAAGTCATTCACTCTTGATCCTCCTTCCAATTCATAAACCCCCGCTCCCATCACCGATCCTGCCACTTCCGCCCAAATCTTCTGATCCGGAACCGATACCGTCGGCACAATCTCCTCTTCTGCCGAAATAATTTCTACCCCTTCTTCTTGTCCATACCTCTGTCTCAAGTTCAACCCAATCCCTACTAATAAAAAGACCGCTCCCGTCCCCAAAAGAATCTCTCTGGCACCAATCTTAACCTCCCCCACATCTCAATCTACCACACTCCTCTTGATACCCTCTCCTCTTTCCTGGATACTATTAATATATGAACGTTCTTGCCCTTCTCTCTCTAGTCTCTGTTTTAAGTCTTTTATTCTCCTATTCCTCCCTGGCTTACTTCATACC
>DAOUWE010000090.1 GCA_030667285.1 Candidatus Shapirobacteria bacterium
CTCCTGGGACAATCTCCCACCGTCGCCAAATTTTCCTTTCTCTGGGGTTTAGTTTCATGCTCAAGCTATATTATACAGTCAGGGCTTTATCTATACTATTACTATGTCTCTTTCTTTTTCTATCCTAAAAACCCTCTTTTATCACCATCGTTTTGGTTCCGGCCTTACTTCGGACCAGCTTCATCTTTGCCTTATTTCTCCCAAAACCCATTCTCGTTCCGCTCTCAAGAGACAGCTAGACCTTTTTCTTAAAAAAAACATTCTCATCAAAAAAAATAATCACTACTTTCTCTCTCGTCTCACTTATCCCCGCCGGCCTGACCCTCGTCATTATCAAAACAAACTTAAATTTACCCAAAATCTCCTCCCCATACTTCAAAAACTCCCTTTTCTCAGCTTCGTTGGCATCACCGGTTCTGTCGCTACCACCAAACCAAAAAAGAAAGACGACATTGATCTTCTTTTCGCTGTCCAAAAAAACTCTCTCTGGCTCTTTCGCCCCTTGTTTCTTTTGGCCCTAAAACTCAAAAAAACCCCTTTTCGCCATTCCCAGCAATCACAGAAACCAAATCATTTTTGCCCCAACATCATTCTTGACCACTCCGGTCTAACAATTCCCAAAAACCGGCAAAATATCGCTACCGCCACCGATCTCATTTTTCTAACTCCTGTCTTTGACAGGGGAGGATACCGTTCTTTTCTTCGGAAAAACTCTTGGGTTCAAAAATATCTTGCCAATGGTTACCATCGGAAATTAAAAAAAACCAAACCAACCCCTTTTCAAAAATCAACTACAAACAATATCATCTTTTCCTTTCTCAACCTTCCATTTTTTCTTCTACAGTATCTTTACATGTTTCCTAAAATAAAAAACGAAACCATTAATCTTCACCAAGCAATTTTTACCTCTCCTAAAAAATAAATTATCACTCACCCCTTGACATTGCCAACCTTAGCCTTTATAAAGTAAATGACTTTCGAATTTTTTTAATTATTAACTATCTTCCATGTCAGACATTAAAAAGCTTACTCCCGCCCCCGGCTATCTTTTAATTGAACCCCAAGAAGAAAAAAAAACCACTGCTTCCGGTATTTTACTTCCTGATTCACACGAAGGCGAAAAACCCCAGGCCGGAACTGTAATTGCAGTCGGCGCCGATGACCTTACCGATTATGGAACAAAAAAAACCGCCCCTTGCAAAAAAGGTCAAAAAGTCATTTTCAAAAAATGGGCTGGCAACGAATACAAACCCCTAGGTCAAAACAAAGAATACCTCTTCGTTAAATTCGAGGATCTCATGGCTATTCTCTAATCATAAATTAATTATTGTTCAAAATAAAAATGGCAAAACAAATACAATTCGCAGAATCCGCAAGACAATCTCTTTTAAAAGGTATTGAAATCCTTTCCAAGGCTGTGGTCACCACCCTGGGTCCCAAAGGTCGTAATGTTGCCATTGATAAAAAATGGGGCGCTCCCAATGTTATTCATGACGGAGTCACTGTCGCCAAAGAAATTGAACTAGAAAATCCTTATGAAAACATGGGTGCCCAGCTAGTCAAAGAAGCTGCTGAAAAAACCAATGACGCCGCCGGAGACGGTACTACTACCGCTACTCTTCTAGCTCATGCCATAGTCGAGGCTGGTCTCAAAAACGTCACCGCCGGAAGCAATCCCATGGTCATTAAAAAAGGAATTGAAAAAGGTGTCAAAGCAATTGTTGTCGAATTGGAAAAAATGAAGAAAAACATTAGTGCCAATTCAATAGAAGAAATTTCTCAAGTAGCCACTATCTCTGCCGCCGACGAAGAAATCGGTCAAAAAATTGCCAATGCTGTACTCAAGGTTGGTAAAGACGGCCTAATTAGTGCCGAGGAAGGCAAGAGTCTGGACATTGAAATCCGCGAAACTACCGGTATGGAGTTTGACAGCGGTTTTGTTTCTCCTTATTTTGTCACTGATCCTGAATCCATGGAATCTGCCATTGAAAATCCCCACATTTTGATTACTGACAAAAAGATTTCTTCCGTTCAAGAAATTGTTCCTTTCTTGGAAAATGCCGTTAAAGTTACCAAAAACTTTATTATCATTGCTGATGATATTGATGGCGAAGCGCTGGCCACCTTGGTAGTCAACAAACTAAAAGGAACATTCAACGTTTTAGCTGTTAAGGCTCCCGGATTTGGTGACAGAAGAAAAGCCATTTTGGAAGACATTGCCATTTTAACCGGCGCCACTGTCATTTCCGAAGATGCCGGTCGCAAGCTAGATTCCGTTACTCTCAAAGATTGTGGTCGAGCTGAAACCGTCGTTGCTGACAAAGACAATTGTCGTATCATTGGAGGTAAAGGTAAAAAAGCCGACATCCAAGATCGTATTGCCCAACTAAGAACCTTAATTGGGAAGACCGATTCTGATTACGATAAAGAAAAACTTCAAGAACGCCTTTCTAAACTCGCAGGAGGAGCAGTTGTTCTCGAAGTCGGTGGAGCCACTGAAGTAGAAATGAAAGAAAAACTCGAAAGAGTTAAAGATGC
>DAOUWE010000082.1 GCA_030667285.1 Candidatus Shapirobacteria bacterium
ACCGAAGTCAAGGGCCTTGTCGACAATACTCCCTTCTTGGGAAATTCCTTCGTCGTTCATAATATCAAACTCGGCTTCTCTAAAAGGAGGAGCGACCTTGTTCTTTTTGACTTTCGCTCGATGTTGAGAACCAACTATTGCTCCGGAACTGATTTTGATGTTGGCAATCTTTCTAAGATCGATGCGAATTGAAGCGTAGAATTTCATGGCCAAACCTCCGGGAGTGGTTTCCGGATTACCAAACATAACCCCGATTTTTTGGCGAATTTGATTGGTAAAGATTACGGCAGTTTTTGATTTACTGATGGCACCGCTTAATTTCCTTAGAGCTTGAGACATAAGTCGAGCCTGAAGCCCCATAACCGCGTCTCCCATGTCCCCTTCAATTTCTGCTTTGGGAACTAAGGCGGCGATAGAATCGATAACAATAACATCCATGGCATTACTGCGTACTAAAGTTTCTACGATTTCCAGGGCTTGTTCTCCGTTATCGGGCTGGGAAACCAAGAGATCGTCGAGATCAACCCCGATAGTTTTGGCTCGATTAAGATCCATGGCATGTTCAGCGTCGACAAAGGCGGCTGTACCACCTAGTTTTTGAGCTTCGGCGATGACGTGAAGAGCAACCGTGGTCTTACCAGAGGCTTCCGGACCATAAATTTCGCTCACTCGACCTCTAGGCAAGCCTCCAACACCAAGGGCTATGTCCAGGGCCAAACAGCCGGTGGGTATGATATCTATAGGAATGGCTCTTTGAACACCAAGGCGCATGATAGAACCTTTTCCATATTGTTTTTCAATTTGTTCAATAGCTAATTTGAGAGCAATCTTTTTCTGAGCTTTTAAGTCTTTGGCCATACCGAACCTTTCTTTTACGAATTATATTAATGATTCATTTTGACAAGGACAGGAGAGCAAAGTCAAGAAGCAAAACCGAAGAAAAACCGAAGGTTGAGAACTGTTATAATTTTCTGTGACCAAAAAGCTTATACCTCCTGAAAAGTACTTTCCGAGCTTTCCTAGAAAAAGGATGGGGGCAGGGGTTTTGATTTTTGATAAAAAAGGGAAAGTGCTGTTGGTAAAGCCCTCATACGAAGACCGCTGGTTAATACCCGGAGGGGTCGTGGACAAAGATGAGTCCCCCCGAAAGGCGGCGATTAGAGAGACAAAAGAGGAAACCGGTTTAGATTTGGATAAAATATTTTTGAAAGGAGTTTTGTATGGAAAAAACGACAGTTTCAGGGGGGAAAGTTTGCAGTTCTTTTTTGGAACTGACGATTTGTCAGAAAAAGATAAAAAGAGAATCAAAGTTGATGGAGAAGAAATAACGGACTATGGTTTTTTTGACTGGGACGAGGCGAGGAAAAAAGGGAATTTCGAAATTATAAGGATTTTTGCAAAAAAAACAAGACCTGAAGAACCACTGTATATGGAGAAATCATAGATATAGAGAGAAGTTGGAAACTTGATAGAAAAGAACCGATAATTTAGAGTCTCTGTCTGTTTTGTTGGAATGGGATATAATGTGTGGGTGAGTAAAAAAATACGAGTGGTGGTGCTGAGGGGAGGCAAGACTCCGGAGTACGAAATATCGTTGATTTCGGGACGGGAAGTGGTCAAAAACCTGGCGATGGATAAATACGAAGCGGTACCTGTACTGATATCCAGAAACGGCAAGGAGTGGCGAATTGTTGAGAAAGAATCGTTTTTGGAAAGAGCGAGTAAGTTTGAAACTCGAAGACCGGAAAAAGAATGGTCTTTTGAAGAATCTCGGGTACTAAAAGGAATAAACGAATTGGCCGACATCGGAGACATTGTTTTTATAGCCATGCATGGTCCGTTTGGAGAAGATGGTAAGGTGCAAGGAATTCTGGATCTTTTTGGGATTCCATATACCGGCCCCGGAGTTCTGGCGAGTGCCTTAGGGATGGACAAATTAATGTTTAGAAAAATCATGGAATCAGAGGGAATTCCGGTACTAAAATATGTAGCTCTAAAATCGAAAACAAGCGAAGGAGAAATTAAAAAAAAATTGGGGCCTTTCCCTTATTTTGTTAAACCCAATAGTCAGGGTTCATCGGTGGGTTGCAGTTTGGCAAAAAACGAAGAAGAGCTGACTGAGGCTTTAGATTTGGCCTTTTCTTATGACAAGATGGTTTTGGTAGATGAGTATCTCGGAAACAAAGAATTGACTTGTGCTGTTTTGGGGAACGAAAAACCGAGAGCTTTACCCGTAATAGAAATTGTTCCGGCGGGTGAGTTTTTTGATTATGAGTCGAAGTACGAAAGCGGAGGTGCAGAAGAAATTGTTCCGGCCAAAATTAAAGAAGGGGTAAGGAAAAAAGTACAAAAATTAAGTGTAAAGGTGTACGAAGCTTTGGGATGCAGGGGTTTTTCTCGAGTGGATTTTATGTTAAAAAATGATGGAGAATTAGCAGTTCTGGAGATAAACACTATTCCGGGACTGACACCAATGTCTTTGTTACCAAAGGCGGCTAAAGCTGATGGTATTTCTTATCCGGAGCTGTTGAATGAGATTGTAAGACTGGCGCTGGAAAAGAAAAAAGATTAAAATAAGAGTCGCTTTGAGATATCGGGGTGTGGCGCAATTGGATAGCGCGCACGCATGGGGTGCGTGAGGCTGCCAGTTCAAATCTGGTCACCCCGACAAGGAAGACCAAAAGCTGCCGTGAGGCTGTCCCTTTGGTCGTTGCCTCGGGATCGCCCCGACAAGGAAGACCAAAAGCTGCCGTGAGGCTGTCCCTTTGGTCGTTGCCTCGGGATCGCCCCGACAAGGAAGACC
>DAOUWE010000033.1 GCA_030667285.1 Candidatus Shapirobacteria bacterium
GTGATTTGAGAGGCAGAAATTCAACCCGAGTCTGAACAATCAGGGCTGGTTCTGGGAGCTGATGCCAGGCCGATTTTGTTAAAGGAATACCTTTTGAAATATAAATCGCCGTTGGTTGCTTATTCGGATTTGATTTTTGAATTGTCGCAGAAACATGGGATTGATTATCGGTTGATTGTTGCGATTGCTCAGCAGGAGTCAAACCTGTGCAAGAAAACACCCCCTGATTGCAATAATTGCTGGGGGTATGGAATTCACTCAAAAGGGACACTGTGTTTTGATTCTTATGAGATGGCCCTGGAGAGTTATGCAGCCTATCTTAAAGAAGAGTATTTTGATAAGGGCTACAGGACACCGGAAGAGATTATGAAAAAATATGCCCCCTACTCTGACTCCTGGGCTTTTGGAGTCAGACAGTTTTTGGGTGATATTGAAAAGAAATAAACGATATGAGCGTGTACTATGATGATCCCGGCTATAATTATGAGGGCTATTGGCAAGGAAGAGAATATGAGTCCAAAGTGGACAAGACGGTTTTGAAGAGAATGCTCGATTTGATTAAAAACAAGAAAGAGATGAAGGTAGTTGAGGTGGGTGCGGGGTTTGGACGATTAGTGGAGGTTTATCTTGACATGTTTCGCAAGATTTTATTGGTGGATCCTTCTCGGAAACTTCTTTCTCTGGCGGAAGCTAAGTTTAAATCTTTTTCACAGGTAGAATGCAGAGAAGGGGGCTTGGAAAAGATTCCTTGTAAAACAAGATCAGTAGATGTGGTTTTGGTAATAAGAGTCTTACACCATGTTGAAAATTTAGATTTGGTTTTTGCGGAGGTGAACAGGGTTTTGAAAAAGAAGGGATATTTGGTGTTGGAATATCCGAACAAAGTTAATCTTTTGGGTAGATTAAGGGCTTTTTTCAAAAGAGATTTTGGTTATCTCAAGAGCGAGGGGGTGGTTGATAAAAGATCTTTTAAGAACGTGATTGGCGGGAGCATTCCTTTTAATAATTATCATCCGAAGGCGATAACTAGGAAGTTAAAAAGGGCGGGTTTTGAGGTGAAAAAGGTAATTTCGGCTTCGTATTTTAGGCGAGATTATCTAAAGAAAGTCTTGCCAGGGTCTGTTTTGTCAACAGGAGAAAGAGTTTTGCAGGCTTTTTTGTCAGGGCTTTGGCTGGGGCCTAGTAATTTTGTTTTGGTTCAAAAAAAGAGGAAGGTTTTGTACTAGTTTGACATTCTTTGTTGCTGATGATACATTATAAGATAGATCCCGGGGTGGCTCCTCTAAAGTGTTACTCTGGGGTTTTTTTTGTTACAATTCCCTGTTATGTCTACCATTTCAACAGCAGATTTTAAAAAAGGAATTTATATTAATTTTCGGGACGAGCCTTATCAGATAGTTAGTTATAAGTTCACTTCTCCCGGGAAGGGTTCGGCTTTTTACAAAGTTAAATTGAGGAGCTTGTCGACCAGGAGAATTATAGAATTTACTTTTAAGTCCGGTGAAAAAGTGGAAGAGGTTTATGTAGAAACCAAGGAATTGCAGTATCTTTATAGTGACGCAAAAGTTTGTACTTTCATGCATCCAAGAACTTTTGACCAGTATGAGATTCCGATTTCGGTATTGGGAAATGATTTTGTTTATTTAATAGAGGGAACGAATTGCAGAGTGCAGTTTTATGAGGAAGAGGCGGTGGGTATTACTTTGCCTAAAAAAGTGACACTGGAGGTGGTGGAAACAGAAGCGGCGGTGAAAGGAGATACAGTAGCGGGAGTGATGAAAGAGGCGATTACAAATACCGGAGCAAAGGCACAAGTCCCCTTGTTTGTGAAGAAGGGCGATCGAGTGATAATTAGCACAGAAACCGGTGAGTATTTGTCTAGAGGGTGATGTCGAGGGAGATGTTTGGCAGAGAGAGGGTTTGTTTGTTTTGAATTTCTTGTTGAATGCTTTCAATTTCTTGGTCTAGGTTGTTTGTTTTCGGAGTGCCTGTGATTTGAGTTTCTTGAACGGGGGCAGGAGTAATGGTGCCCCCTGGTTCTTTTTGGCTTTGAGGTTTCAAGAGCAAAGAGAGGACGGCAAGGAAAACCAGAACAGAGATTAGGACAGAGAGAGCGAGAAAAAGCTTGTTAGGTTTTTTCTTCAAAAGAGTTTTTTCTTGAGGAAGAGATTGATCTGGGGCCGGTACTGGAGTGGTGGTTGGCTGGTCGATGGTTTGAATTATTGGTTTTCCCTTTTTAGTAATAGAAGAGCTTTGATTTCAATTATATTTTTGAGGATTTTTTCTTGTGTGTTTTGGGATTGTTCTAGAAAACCGAGACTTTTGGAGAATGTTTTTTGGTAAGAAGTTGAAAACGATTCTGTTTGGTTTGAGATCGAGAGTGCCTGGTTGATTTCTCCATTGGCTTTTTGAACGTCTTGTCTGGTTTGGCTTAGCCAAGATTCTCTGGCCGGGTTTGGGATGGGATCACTGCTTAGGGTTTCAAGCAGATTGTTAATTTTTTCAAGTGTAGCCAAAAGCCGGTTAGCCTCTGATCGAATTTGGGATTGGTAGGCTAATTCCTGGAGAGGTTCGTAGATTTCAAGAAAATCCTCATTGTTTTTTTCAATGTCCTCTATGGTTTTCGAGCTTTTGTTTTTTGTGGACAGTAGGTCTAATTTTTTTATTTGCTCGTTTATGTTTTGGAAAGTGATTTGGGTTTCGGTGGGACTTGAGTTTTGATGAGCCTGCAAGTTTTCTTTTAGAATAGCCAGAAATGTTTTAACAGTGTTTATACGGCTTATTTGTGCTTCCCTGGCGTGTTGGATGGCCAGCTCTTTGGTGTTTAGGGTGGAGTGTTTAAAGTAAGCTTGACGACTTTGTTGAAATTGAGAGTAGATTTGTTGGTAGACGCTGAAAGCATGATTGTAGTCGTTTCGGGATTGTTGGTTTTGAGCTAGGATTTCAGGAAGATGAAAGAAAGAGGTTAGGAATAGTAGAGAAGCGATTAATAAGGGCACAGAACAAGTATAAACTTTCTTGAGCCAAAAACCTAGATTTTTAGTGCCGGAAGTGGGAGTTGAACCCACACCTCCTTTCGGAGACACGGTCCTAAACCGTGCGCGTCTGCCAATTCCGCCATCCCGGCATGTAGTTTGTTAAAATAGGCTTCGCTTATTATACAATCTAGTAGCGGGGATGTTAAAATACCACGCAGTTTGAAAGCCAGGTCCCCATAGCTCAGGTGGATAGAGCGTCTCCCTTCTAAGGAGAAGGTCGTAGGTTCGAGTCCTACTGGGGATACCAGCATCCCGACTTTTTGTGCTCCAGTAGCTCAATGGATAGAGCGCCTGTCTTCGGAACAGGAGGTTGTAGGTTCGAGTCCTACCTGGAGTACATTGGGGCCGTTAGCTCAGTTGGTAGAGCATCCCGCTCTTAACGGGATTGTCACAGGTTCGAGTCCTGTACGGCTCACATTTTTTAAATTTTGAAATTGGTGAAAAAGCCTTTTATTTTTTCTAGTATTCCGGTTTTGGGATGATAAAGACTGGTGTTCTGAAAGGGCAGATTGATACTTTGGATTTCTATGGGCGAGATTTTGTTCCAGCTAATGAATGATTTTCCGTCCCTTTTTTCATTTTCGATTTGGAAATAAAACTTGAAAGCATGGCTAGTATTAGGAATCACTCTTTCGTTTTCCGGAAGACATATTTTTTGAACGGTAATATTTGAAGTTGACTCTGAGTTGAGACAGAAAGGGTCTTCTCCCCAAATGGATTGACCGGTGTTTTTTAGAGTAATGGTTCCTTGGTGACTTTTTTCGGAAAGTACGAAAAGAGGAAGATGATATTTTTCCATTTGCCAGGAAGTGGTTTGTTCCGGTTTGTTTTTTTGTTTTGGTAAATCAACAAGGACTTGGTATTCGGGATAGAGCTTTTCTTCTTTGTCTAGCCAAGAAAAATGATCAAACGGAGGGTAGGGGTAATTAAAGATGAAGGGAGTGACGGCCTGAATCCGAGCGTCTTTTTGCCAGATATTTAAAGCCTGAACTAGAAAGTCAGCGGCGGTTTTGGCAGTATAATAGTCGTTATTTTTAGTCTCCCCTTCTCGGTGGGGCCATCCGGTTTCGGTGATGAAGACAGGATATTCCTTGTTAACACCAAGGGTTTTTAGAAAGTCGAGTTCGTGCTGGTAGCCTTGTATGCTGGTTGGTCCGGTATCGTTTGGTGTTCCAATATAGCCGCGGTTAGGATAAGAATGAGAAGAAAGGGCGTCGAAAAGGTCAAAAACCTGAGGATCGTATTGATGAACAGAGCGATAGTAATCAAGAGCATTTTGATATTGAGTTTTTTGATTAGGGGCGGCAAGGTCCAGGCCTGGGGAGAGCAGATAAAATTCGTCATTTTTTTCCTTGAAGGATTGGTGGGTATAAACGGCGATTTCGGCAAAAGATTGAGGATTTACTTCTCCACCCCACTCATCCGACCTGTTGACTTCGTTGAAGAGAATTATGTGCTGTCTTTTGGTGGGCCAGTTTAGATTGTTTAAAAAAGAACTGAACTGATCGATGTGTTCTTTTTTGGGTTGAATCCAAGCTCCTTGATCCAGATGAGTTGCTAATCTAACCAAAGGAATAATGTGTTTTTCTCGGCAGTCGTTGAAAAATGTTTGCCAGGCGTCAGGGTTGAGTTGGTCGAGCCGAATAACGATGGTGGCCCATCCCCAGTCCCCCTCGGGTGAATTGATGATGGGAGCCGTTTTTTGCAGGTCTTGAGGTTGAGTAAGATGTAGTCCAAAAATGTTTCTTTCTTGGGCGTGAGTTTTGACAGGGAAAAGGAAACATAAAAAGAGAATAAGAAAGAACATGAATATATTATACCCTTGGCTTTGTCTTTATGAGAAAATAGGGACTATGGGAATGTCTAAGACCGAAGTCCTAAAAATGAACATAAGCCGGGTCGAAAAGGAGATTCGGGATACGCCGTATCATAAAGGTACGGAGCATCATGTCGGTCGACTAAGAGCAAAACTAGCTAGATTAAAGGATCAGGTGGATGGAGCCGGAGGAAAAGGTGGTGGTGGAGGTATAGGATATGGAATAGCCCACCATGGAGATGCGACTATAGTTTTGATTGGCCCACCAAGCGCCGGGAAGTCCACTTTGCTTAATAGGTTGAGTTCGGCCAAGTCGAAGATAGGAGCTTATGATTTTACAACTATCGGGGTAGTACCGGGAATGATGGAGGTGAAAGGGGCCAGGATTCAGGTTTTAGACCTGCCGGGTTTATTGTTGGGAGCGTCAGATAATAAAGGTTTTGGGAGGAAGGTTTTGTCAGTGGCCAGGGCAGCTAATTTAATGATTTTGATTTCAGATACAGATAGACCGGAATGGTTGGAAAAGATTGAGAAGGAGATTTATAAGGCAGGAATTAGGATTGATCAGGAGAAACCAAAAATAGATGTGAGAAAAACCTCAAGGGGTTCGATTAGGGTAATTGACGCCTATCATAGTTTTTCTCCCGAGACAGTAGCCGAAGTAGCCTGGGAATTTGGAATTAAAAATGCCGAGATAAGCTTTGGGGAAAAAATAGACAGCTTGGATAAACTGATTGATGTTTTTTCCAAGAGTCGAGTTTACATGAAGGTAATTAGGGTTTTGAATAAAGAGGATAAGAAAAGGATTAATAAAAAGGGAGTTTTGCTGATTAGTGCTGAGGAGGAGAAAGGAATAGATGAATTAAAAAAGAAGATTTGGGAGGAATTGGATTTGGTGCGAGTTTATCTGAAAAGAGAAAAAAGAAAAAAAGCAGATAAAGATCGGCCTTTGATTATGGAAAAAGGACAAAATTTTCTGGATGTTTTAGGCAGGATATCGACAGAGATGAGGGAAGA
>DAOUWE010000023.1 GCA_030667285.1 Candidatus Shapirobacteria bacterium
ATGAACGAGGCGTTGTTAAATATGATAGGAAAAAATATTGTCGATCCAGAGGGCAACGAGTTGGCTTTGGAGATACTGGATTATATGAGAGAAAAGATTACGATTTACCAGAAAGAAACGGACGAAATGTTTAATTTGGAGGCTACGCCGGCGGAGAGCACGGCTTATCGGTTTGCCAGGATTGATAAGCAAAAATATCCAAGCATGATTTGTGCTAATGAGAAGGATACCAAGAAGGGGGCGGTTCCTTTTTATACTAATTCTAGTCACTTGCCTGTTTCTCATACCGACGATATTTTTGAGGCTTTTGACCATCAGGACGAGTTGCAGTGTAAATATACAGGAGGGACTGTCTTACACGGCTTTTTGGGGGAGAGTCTGCCTGACATTAAGAGTGTAAAAAAGTTGGTTAGAAAATTGGCTCAGAGTTATAAGATGCCATATTTTTCAATAACACCGACTTTCTCGGTATGCTCGGTGCATGGTTATTTAAAAGGTGAGCAGATATATTGTCCGAAATGTGACGAAGAGCGAAAAGACAAGAAGGGTCCCAGAACAAAATGTGAGGTCTTTTCGAGAATAGTGGGATACTTGAGACCGATATCGCAATGGAATGAAGGCAAGGCGGAAGAATATAAAAACAGAAAAGAATATAAAATAAAGAAATGATTCTGGGTGGGTTACAGAAAACTACGTTGGTTGATTTTCCGGGAAGAATCGCCTGTACGGTTTTTACCGTTGGTTGTAATTTTAGATGTCCTTTTTGTCACAATAAAGATCTGGTGGGGGGAGACAAAAATCGATTAGAGATAATCAAAGAAGAGGATTTCTTTGAGTTTTTAAAAAAAAGAAAAAAAGTTCTTGAAGGAGTTTGTATTACCGGAGGAGAGCCTACTTTGCAGAAAGATCTTTTTGCATTTTGTAGGAAAATTAAGAGCATGGGATTAGACTTGAAATTGGATACCAACGGAAGCAATCCGGAAATCGTTAAGAAATTAATCGAGAACAAAATGGTGGATTATGTGGCGATTGATTTCAAGACTGAGTGGAATAGTTATCCTGACTTGGCGGGGGTAGAGGTGGAAGTTGAGAAGGTACAGGAGACGATGAAATACGTAATGAGGTCGGTTCCGGCGTACTGTATCAGAACGACTCATGTTCCAACGATGCACTCTGATGCGGTTTTGAAAAAAATGGCGGTTTGGCTTTTGAATGCCTCAAAAGACAACAGTGACTTGGTTTGGATTTTACAAAAATTTAGACCAATAAATTGCCTGGATGTAGAGTATGAAAAAATTGAGGCCTGGAGTGATGAAGAGATGAAGAATATGACAAGAGAGCTTAGAAAAAAGTTTGCCTTTGTGAGGTTGGGTTAAGAATTTTTCTTAATCCATTTTTCTCTTTTGAGATAGAGAAAACCAAGAATGAGACCCCCGCCGGCGATGGTTACAAGACCTTCTATTTTATCTAGACCATGGGCTAGAGAAATGTAGGTTTCACCCATTTGAAGACCGATGAATCCAAGGAGGGTGGCGCGAATCAAAAGAGCCAAGAAAATCATGGGGTAAAATTTCCGAGGCTTGATGACAAAGCCTCCGCAAAAGCCGGCCATGAGGGAGACCGGAACAACCGGGATAATAGTAGCGATGAGGATAAAAACTTCGTCCTTGATTGTTTTTTGCCAATCAGCTTTTACCCTTTCGATTAATTTCCAAGAAATTCCTATATATTTTCCGAAACGATCAATTAAAGGTTTTCCGCCGAAATAAGCAGTGAGATAAACCAAAGAGACACCGATAGTGGCACCGATGGTGTAAGGAAGAGCTACGCGAATAAATAGTTGCCAGATGGTTTCAAAAAAAGGAGTGTTTTGGGGGCCGAGGATAGCGCCACCGGCCATGGTGATAATGGGGCTGGGAATAGGAACGATGATTTGCTCGATGAATCCTCCGCCGAACATGGCGGCCAGAGGGTGAGTGGCGATGGAGGAAAGTATGCTTTCGAGAATTTTTTCCATGGGTTTATGGTAGCGATGAAAGATAAAAAAGTAAACAGGACAGGGCATTGAGAGAATAAGAAAAACAGAGAGTCTGATTACTAGGTTTTATGCTAAAGTGATTTATGACAGAGTTTGACCGATGTTATCAAGATATTTTGAGAAAGATAATGGAAGAGGGGGTGGAAGAGTTGAACGAGCGAACGGGACATAAAACTAAGGCCTTGCCAGGAGTGAGTTTTACGGTGAGCAAGGGTTTTCCTTTACTTACATTAAGAAAGGTGCCGGTTCGTTTTTTTGTGGCGGAGCAGATTTGGTTTTTGATGGGAAGCAGAAGACCTTCTGAGTTTTTAAACGATTATGTGAAAGCCTGGGATGATTTTATGAACATAGACGGGGTGGTGACGACGGCTTATGGATATCGTTGGGCCCATCATTTTGGAAGAGATCAAATTGCCGGGTTGGTTAAACTTTTGAAAAAGCAGCCTTCGTCTCGACATGGAGTGGTGATCACTTGGGATCCAGCTGATGACGGATTGGATGCTAGTTTGGGTGGAAGATATAAGAAGAATGTGCCTTGTCCTTTTTGTTTTGTGGTTAATATTATTGGTGGTAAGTTGAATTTGCACAATATAATAAGGTCAAACGATTGGATATTGGGTGGAGTAATGGATACAGCCGGTTTTGCCCTTCTTCAGAATATATTGGCGGCTTGTTTGGGTGTAGGGGTGGGAACATATTGCCATACGGTTTCAAATGCTCATGTTTATGATATTCATTATGATGTAGCTTGGAAACTCCTAGAGCGTAAAAACGATCATAAAGAGATTAAATTGAAACCTAAAAAAAACTGGTTTGTTAGGGCCAAAGAAGGGGATCACTCTTTGGTAGAAGAAATAATGGGACAGTTTGAGAAACAGTATGAGCCAATGAAATCAGTGGGAAAGTTAGGAATGGTTCTATGAAAATAATACTGGTTTGTGCGATTTCAGTGGATGGGAAAACCGCAAGGTCTGCCAATGATAGTTTGTTTTGGACAGGTAAGGAGGAAAAGAAATGGTTTGCTGGATTAACCAGAAGAGTTGGGGTATTGGTTATTGGACGAAAGACATACGAGCAGATGCGAGAAATATATAAGCGTTTGGATAATGCAAAGAAACTTACAGCAGGGCGTTTACTGAAGGTAATAACTAGGAGTCCGGAAAAATATAAAAGTGTTTCGGGTAAGGTGGAGTTTGAGAATGGAGACCTTAAAAAAGTGATTAGTAGACTTGAGAGTGAGGGTTTTTCAGAGATAGTGGTAGGTGGTGGTCCGGAGATTAATAGACTTTTTCTTGAAAGTCGTTTGGTGGATGAAGTTTGGTTGTCGGTGGTGCCGATTTTGTGGGGCAAGGGATTGGATTTGGTGTCTAAAGGTGATTTGTTGGGAGTGCGACTTGGTTTGATAAAAACGGAAAAATTGGGCGAGGGTGGAGTGGTTTTAAAGTATCGGGTATTGAAGTCGGATTAGCGCCGGTATAGTTTTTTGGAATCTTGGTGGAGATAGACATTTTTTATACCGGCTTTTATCATGGCATTCCAGCAGGGTTTACAACACCACCAGTGGCCGTCAAGATAGAGATCTGCTCCTTTTATGTTTTTGTTGTTTTTTTGAGCGTTTTTGACAGCCATGGCTTCGGCATGACCCTCTTGCAGGCAGATTTTTTTACAGAGATGCCATCCTTTTCCAGTTTTAAAACCTTGTTGGAGGCGGGGGCAAATGGGTACTTTTTTTCCAGCGTTGGATCCTCGGCCGATAATTCTTTTATTTTTTACGACTACTGCTCCAGTGGGGTGTCCAGAACAGCCTTTTTTATTTTTCACTTTTCGAGCCTCTTTTAGGAATTTATTTTGAGGTGAAACATAAGAAATAGTTCTATTTGGCGGTAGGTATGGATATTTTACATTCATAAAGAAGATGGATTACTTTTTTGTTATTATAGAAGATATGTCGATTTTGGTAAATGGAGAGATAAAGAAACTACTTGATCGAGGTGATTTGAGTTTTAAGCCTAACCTGGACAAGTTTCAGTTTCAACAACATTCCGTAGATTTGCGATTAGGTTTTACTTTCATGGTTCCTCGCTTGTGGGATTTGGTGTCAGAAGGACGGGTGGCTTTGAATATGAAAAAACTAGATAGTAAGAAAAAAGGATTTGAAGTAATAACGTTGGAAGAAAAACAGTATTTTGAAGTGTTGCCGGGAGAGTATGTGATAGTTTCTACTTTGGAACAGATGAAACTACCTTCTTTTTTGATGGGTGTTTTGTATCCTAGGTCGAGTGTGAACAGGAGAGGTCTTTCTTTGGACTTAACGGGCATAATTGATGCCGGTTACGAAGGAAGCTTGATTGTGCCGGTGAGGAACAACACAAGAACACAGACAATTAGACTGTATCCCGGAGAAAGATTTTGCCAGATAGTTTTCCATTGTTTAAGTGGTGAAGTTGAAATAAAAAAGAGCCGATATCATAAAAAAGATGTGACAGTTGAGGTTTTGGGGGAGAGGAGTAAAACAGAAATGGAATTGGTGAGGAAAGGAAGATTGAGGGAAGTGAAGAGTCGGTATGTGCCAAAGAGAAAGAAGTAGACAAAGAAAGTACTTTTCTGGTTTTTTGAGGATGATTTTTTTTGTGTGAGATAATAGGGAGTGAAAGATGAGCTTTTTGAGTTATTAAAAAAAGAAAAAAAGAGACAGAGAGACGGTTTGGTTTTGATTCCTTCGGAGAATTATGTTTCGGCTGATGTTTTGAAGGTTTTGGGAAGTGAGTTCGGTAATAAGTATGCCGAGGGACAGGTGGGAAGAAGATATTACACCGGTAATGAATGGGTGGATGGAGTGGAAAGCTTGGCGATAGAGAGAGCAAAAAAGCTTTTTGGAGCTCCGTTTGTTAATGTACAAGCCTATTCAGGAAGTCCGGCCAACATGGCGATTTTAATAGCTTTGTGTGAAAAAAAATCGGATTTGGTTTTGAGTCAAGAATTGAGTCACGGAGGACATTTGTCGATGGGACAAAAAGTGAGCGCGACAGGAAGGTTTTTTAAGACTGATCACTATCATCTGTCTAAAAGAGGAGAAATAGGCTGGAAAGAATTAGGGGAGAAGGCGAGGAGGTTGAAACCAAGAGTGATTTTTGCAGGAGGAACAGCTTACACCAAGAAATTTGATTTTAAAAGGTATGGAGAGATTGCCGGTCAAGTGGGTGCTTATTTTGTAGCTGACATTTCTCACGTAGCTGGCTTGGTAGTCGCCGGAGTGCATCCGGATCCTGTACCTTATGCTGATTTGGTTATGACGACAAGTCATAAAACCCTGAGGGGTGGTCGAGGAGCTTTGATTATGGTGACAAAGAGAGGGTTGAACAAGGACGCTGATTTGGGTGAAAAGATAAATAAGGCTGTTTTTCCCGGGATTCAAGGCGGACCGCATATGAATAATATTGCTTCGATTGCGGTGGCTTTAGAGGAGGCTTCTAGCCCAGGTTTTAAGAAATACGGAAGGAAGGTTGTCAGGAACGCGAAAGCCTTAGCGGATAGTCTAGGAAGATATGAGTTTAAATTGATTGGAGGAGGGACAGAAAATCACATGATTTGGATTGATTTGAGAAAAAAGGGAATAGATGGCTGGTCGATGCATGTAGCCTTGGAAATGGTGAATATGTTTGTTAATAAGCAAACAGTTCCCAACGATCCTCGTCCGGCTTATTATCCTTCCGGTTTGAGGCTGGGAACGCCGGCGGTGACCACAAGAGGGATGCAGGAGGCGCAAATGAGGTTGATAGCTCAGTGGTTAGGGACGGTAGCTGAAATTTGTCAGGAGCATTGGTCAAATAGTATTGGAAGCGAGAATTATGAGAAGGATCAGGAGGCAAGAAAAATGTTTAAAAAGAGATTAGAGGAAGATAAGGCAATCAAGAAGATGAGAAAAGAGGTGAGGGATTTTGCCCGAAAATGGCCGATTTTTAAGTGGTAAAATTAGGCATGGGAGCGATGTTGTTTGATAGCCAGGATCTGGTGTTTAAAAAGAAAGAGGACTTAAAGAAAAAGACGAGGGAGTTTGTGAGACTCAAAGGAAGAGAGCCGAAGCTGGTGGCGGTAATGACAGAAAGTGATTCGGCTTCGGAGTTGTTTGTAAGAAAAAAAATGGAATTTGGAAAGGAGATTGGGGTGATAGTGGAGAGAAAAGATTGGTTTGAGAAGAGCCTTGACGATTTTAGAAAAGAATTGAGCGAATTGAGTAAAGATAACGGCGTAGATGGGATTTTTTGTCAATTGCCGTTAAGGTCTGATTTGGTCAATAGGCAACAGGAGTTTTTGGATGTGATTAGTTTGGAGAAAGACGTGGATTGTTTGACTAGCGTAAAACTAACCGAATTTGAGAAAGGCGGAAGGGTTGAGCCGGCAGTAGTAAGAGCGGTGGGATGGGTGCTGGAAGAAGTAAAAAAGAGAACGGAAATTTCCTTTGATGATCAAGTAGTGGTTTTAGGAGCAAGGGGTTATGTGGGAAGCTTGATAGTGAAAGGTTTGAAGAATCGGAGTTATCAAAATGTTTTGGAAGTGGATGAGAATGATTTTGATCTGAATAGAGAAGGAATTATCGGGTCGAAGGTTTTGGTAAGTTGTGTGGGGAAACCAGGGTTGATAAAAGATGATTTGATAGCGGAAGGGATGGTGTTAATAGATGTGGGAACAAGAGTGGAAAACGGACGTGTTTTGGGAGATATAGATCTTGAGAGTGTGAAAAACAAGGCAGGAGTGGTGACATTGACTCCGGGCGGGGTGGGCCCACTGACAGTGGTTGGTTTGTTTCATAATTTGTTAGAATTCTTTGATGAAGATGACAGTAAGAACTAGATTTGCGCCGAGTCCGACAGGGATTTTGCATATAGGAAATACAAGAACAGCCTTATTTTCTTGGCTGTGGGCCAGACGCAATAAGGGTGAATTTATTTTAAGGATTGAGGATACAGATAAAAAAAGAGAGGTTGAGAGGGGGATACAGATAATAAAAAAAACACTGATTGATTTTGGGCTTAATTGGGATGAAGGTCCCTTTTTGCAGTCGGAGAGACTGGATATTTACGAAAAATATGCCGAGAAACTGGTGGAGCAGAAAGATGCTTATCTTTGTTTTTGCACAGCTGAGAGGTTAGAGAAAATGAGAAAAGACCAACAGGAGGCGGGAAATTTGCCAAGATATGATCGGAAGTGTTTGGGGCTTTCGGAAGAGGAGGTGAAAGAAAAGTTAGACAAGGGAGAAAAGAGTGTGATTCGATTGAAGATGCCGGAAAATGAAAATTTGATTTGGAAAGATTTAGTGATGGGGGAGGTGAAGTTTAAGAGTAGGGAAGTGGATGATACGGTGATTTTAAAATCAGACGGATATCCGACGTATCATTTGGCGGTAGTGGTGGATG
>DAOUWE010000016.1 GCA_030667285.1 Candidatus Shapirobacteria bacterium
CCTATGAGGGAAAATACAAACGAGACGGCTTAAATTTTGGCAGAAGAGTGTCACTCGGCCTTGGAGAAACGGTGATTCAAGAACAGAAAAACGGTACCCCAACCATTGATAAATTAATGCAAAACCTAGCTGAAACTTTGCCACCTGAAATGCGTGGCCCCTGAGGAAATAACACATCTTAAACCCTCAATCTGTTATTATTAAATATGCCTACCAAAACCGCTCCTCCACCACAAACCCAGCCCCTTGAAGTTCTCCCCGTTCGAGAAGAAAAAGTTCTTATTACCTGGACTGCTCCTGAGCGTACTTTTAAGACTCGTGATAAAGAATTTTGGGTCACGGCCATTGCCATTCTGATTCTTGTTTCCGTCATCCTTTTCTTCGTCAAAGAATTTTTCTTAATCCTAGCTCTTATGGCTCTGATTTTTCTTTATTACGTTTTATCCACCGTACCTCCCGGAAATATTCAAAACAAAATTACCACCAAAGGAATCTATGTCGGGTCTACTCATTGCTACAATTGGGATTTTCTGAAAAGATATTGGTTCAAAACCCAGTTTGATCAAACCATTCTCTCTCTCGAAACAAAAATAAACTTTCCTCGGGTCATTTCTCTTATCATTCCTTTAAAATACCGAAAAAAAATCGAGAAAATCATGAACAAATATCTCCCTTACGAAGAATCTCCTCCGGGCTTTGTCGATAAACTTACCGCCTGGACTATCAATCGTCTCCCTCTCGAAGACAAGAACTCTACCTCTCCAAAAAAATCTGAAAAGAAATGATTATTGGCATTGACATCTCCTCTCTTTCTTATGGCACCGGTGTTAGTAACTACACCCTTAATCTGGTCAAAAACCTCCTCAAAATCGACCAAAAAAATACCTACAAACTTTTCTTCTCTTCCCTTCGTCAGCCCTTGCCCAAGTCCATTACCCCTCTTCTCAAAAACAAAAACATTAAGCTTTATCACTTCAAATTCCCACCTTCTCTTCTAGAGATCCTTTCTGTCAAGCTAAAAATCCTCCCCCTGGAAACACTAATTGGATCCTTTGATCTCTTCCATGCCTGGGACTCTATTCCTCTCCACACCAAAACCAAAAAAAGAATAATCACCGTTCACGATCTTTCTCCTATTCTTTTTCCTCAAACCCACCACTCCAAAACCATTGCTCGTTATCGTCATCTTCTAAAGAATCTTAAAAATTACAATCAAATAATCGCCGTCTCTCGTTCCACCAAAAAAGACATTCAAAAACTCACTTCTCTTTCTTCAGAAAAAATAACAGTCATTTACGAGGCCGCTGAAGAAAAATACTCCGCCTTTTTAAAACTTAACAAACCCACCCAAGAAAAAAAGATCGACTCTGTCAAGAAAAAATATAAACTCCAAGATTTTATTCTTGCTCAAGCCACCCGTGAACCAAGAAAAAATCTAAAACGTCTGGTTAAAGCCTTCATTACCTTCAAAAAAGAAAATCCAACCTCTACTCTCCAATTAGCCCTGACTGGAAAATACGGCTGGGGAGACGATACCTTTCCTTCCCACCCAGATCTAAAAATCCTTGGCTATCTTCCCGAAGAAGATATGGTTCCCATTCATGCCGCCGCCACCATGCTTGCTTATCCTTCTCTCTACGAAGGCTTTGGCCTTCCTATTCTCAAAGCCATGGCCGTAAAAACCCCTGTTATTACCGGTAACCTTTCTTCTTTACCGGAATTTGCCGAAGACGCCGCTATTTTAGTAAACCCAAAATCAGAAAAAGAAATTAAAAAAGCAATAGAAAAAATAGTAAAACAAGAAAAAACAAGAAAAAATCTTCAGGAAAAAGGAGCAGAACAAGCCAAAAAATTCTCCTGGGAAAAAACCGCTCGTCAAACCCTCACTCTCTATCGGTTATGTTAATATAAAACACATTCAATAATAATTGAACACCCTCTTATGTCGGAATTACAGTCTCCTCAAATTCCCAACAACGTCTTCGAACCCAGCGAACCAAAGGGCCCAATAAATTTGGATCAGATTAAAAAACTATCCAGACCCTCAAAAAAAGAAGAAGAAAGATTTGTCCGTCCCGGTTCAAGAATTCTAGACGTCGAAATCGGCGCAATAGACCGCGCACCATACCTGAAATATGGCTTTGATTACAGCACCCCTTCTTCTCCTGTCACGGCAGGATACGACGAAGTTCTTTTTCCGGCATCTAACCCTAATGGCGTGGAAATAAACCTTAGAGGAGTGACGGTCAATATAAAAGGAAATCTTCCTGACGGAAGAAAAGTGGACGGAATGCAGCCTCTTCACGTAGCCAACATTAAACTAGCCCTGAAAGAAGAAAATCTTTTTCTAATTGCATCCGATACCACTCAAGAAACCGTAAGCATTCCTTTACTCGCGAGCAAAAACAACAAACAGATTATAGAAACATTAAGGGCCTTAAAAACAGCGGAACCACAACTACTACCACTACCACAGAGGAATAAAATATTAATCAACGCCCTTCAGGTGGCAAGGGAAGAGGCTCTTTCCCACTCTTTTGACATACAAGAAATAATGAAGAAACTTTCCCAGGGAGTTGCGGTAAAAGACCTGCCTTTATCTTTTTAAGTAATTCTTACCACTTCCGGTCTCACTAGGTCCATGTAGTCCCTGGTCTTCATTCCTATCGAAAATCTTCTGTCCCCGGCATTAAATACTATCTTTTCATTTTCCAACAGAGCCGGATCTACATAAACCTTTAACCCAAACAGATTTCCGAAAGGCGGTACGCCTCCAAATTCTATTGGTATAAAATCGCATTCCCTTGTCTTGGTTATTTTATTTGCTTCTTTCCTGCTGGCAAACCTCACCGACTTGGTCTTAAACAGCTTCCGCACTCTCTTGTTTTTCAATTTCGTATTTGCCGGCAAAACCAACATCACCGGTCTGTCTTCCCCTCCTTCTCCTCCTAAAACCATCATAATCAAAGCCTTGGCTCCCTGTTCCATCTTATATTCTGCTCTCAGTGCCCCCGCTTCCTCAGAAGTTCTTACTGGTTCATGCTCAAAAGTTTCATGCCAGTACTCATTCTTTTTCAAAAGATCTAGAATTTGTTTTACCATTCTGTGATACTCCATATCTTATTTTACCTCTATAATTACATTTATGCCCCTACTTCCTGATTCTGATTTTGAAAAAAAACTATTCCGAGGAAAAAGATTTATTCTGGGAATCGACGAAGCTGGCAGGGGACCTTGGGCCGGCCCTGTTTATGCCGCCGCCTTTCTTTTGGACCTTAAAAACTTCAACCCTGATTTTTTCTTAGAAAACAAAATCCGCGATTCCAAAACTCTTTCCCAAAAACAAAGGGAAAATGCAGTTGAAAAAATAAGAGAAGAAAAATATCCTTTCTCAGTTGCCCATGCTACTACTAAAGAAGTCGACAATCTTGGAATCTTAAACGCCACCAAACTGGCTATCCATCGGGCTATAAAACCTTTTCTCAAAAAAGCAGAATTCATCCTTATTGATGGAAACATGTCATTCGATCTTTCTTTGCCTTACAGATCTATTACCAAGGGAGATCAAAAGGCTTACTCTATTGCCACCGCCTCTGTTTTAGCCAAGGTCTACCGTGATAAAGAAATGGAAAAACTCGACAAGACTTATCCTCAATATGGCTTTGCTCAGCATAAAGGCTATGGGACCAAACAACATCAAAAAGCTCTTCAAGAATATGGCCCTTGTCCTTTTCATCGATTTTCCTACCGCCCGATCCGTAAACTTTCAAATTAGCCCCGTATCCTATCGCCTCCTTGTGTCCAATGATCCTTTGACCAAAAAAGGAAGAGCAAGACTATTCCAGGAAACGACTGAAAAAGGAGGAAAAGGAAAAAGTCATGACTCAACAATATTTGCTTCCGGAGAAGAGAATCGTACAGGAGGAATAAAAAAAGGCAAAAGAAGGTCTAGAAGGGGCGATGAACACGGAGGTCGATGTAAATAAAAAAACAACTTCAAAGTTTCTCTAAATTAACCACTGCCGTTGACATCACAACACCCAACAACATAAACTAATTCTAAAGACAACCAATATCACGGGAAAAACCAGAGAATCACCAAACATTAGTGATATCTTGTCCATGTCGAACAATAAACTTGTAAAAATAAGAAAACAAACATGTCGATAAAAATTCCAAAATGGAAAAAGAAAACCGTTATTATTGTCATCGTCGTAACGTTAATTATTGGTTTTTTTGCAGGTCGACAGTTTTTTAATAACGGGGATAATGGATATATTTTCGGCACCGTTCAAAAACGCACAATAACAGAAATAGTTTCTGAGTCAGGAGCCGTTGCAACAAGCAACAGTGCAAATATTTACTCTCCAACGAATGGTGTAATCGAGGAGGTTTTTGTTTCAAACCACGAAGAGGTCAGTGAAAAACAAAAGCTCTTTACTGTTAAAAGCACTGCAACACCACAGGAAAAAACAGCTGCATTTGCTACTTATCAGACTGCAGCTTTAGCAGTAAACCAGGCAGAGAATACACGCCGTAGTACGGGAGCCACCGTTGAACGAGTGCACGATGATTTGAAAGGTAACGACGACGACGAGACTTTTTTACAGAGAGAAACCAGAACAACAGCAGAAGTGGCAAACGATAACGCATATGACGCACTTTTAACAGCCCGTGCACAGCTAACCTCCGCATGGGTTGCATACCAGGCAACACAAAACACAACTGTAACAGCGCCGATTTCAGGTTTGATTTCCAATCTGTCAGTTATTAGCGGAAGTAGTGTTTCTCTTAATAATCCTCTTGTCCCATCATTGCCGGTATTAATGATCGGTAGTTCCGGGGCGACAGAGATAAGGATTTCTGTCAGCGAAGATGATATTAACAAGATTAAGGTTGGTCAAGAAGCAGTAATTGAAGTAGATGCAATTGATGATGAGCTTTACGAAGGCGTGATTAAAAGAGTCGATGAAGCTGGAACGATAATCGAAAATGTAGTCAATTTCAATGTGTATATTGAAATGATTAATCCTGATGACAGGCTCAAAACAGGCATGACTGTGGATATAGATATTGTTACCAATAAATTAGAAGATGTTTTGTCGGTGCCGAGTACCGCAACAAAACCTTATCAAAAAGGCCGTGCGGTCAGAAAATTGGACAGCAATGGCGAGATCGAATTTCTACCAGTAAAGATTGGTGTCAAGGGAAAAGAATTTACCCAAATTACCGAAGGTCTTGAAGAAGGGGAGGAAATCATAGTGTCACTCACCAATGAAAAAGTAGAAAGAACCAGCCCATTTGGTTTTTAGTATGGTAAAAAAAGACGCAGTCCTTATCAATCTAAAAGGAATTATAAAAAGGTATCCAATTGGGATAGATGATTTCTGTCAGGCTCTAAATGGTGTTGATATCAGTATTAGCCAAGGAGAGTTTGTGGCAATCATGGGCCCTTCCGGTAGTGGAAAATCAACCCTGATGCACATCATAGGAGCACTAGATACTCCCACCAAAGGAAAACAATTTTTCAAAGGTAAAAATATCGCCAGCTACAAAGAGGATCATCTAGCAGAAATCCGAAACAAAGAAATCGGCTTTGTGTTTCAGTTTTTTAATTTACTTCCCAGAATGTCGGTGTTCGAAAACGTTGAGCGTCCCATGTTATACGGAGGAGTTCCGATCGAAGAGCGCAAAAGGCGAGTGATGGACGCACTTGAAGCTGTCAGTATCGCTGACAAGGCGAAAAACTTATCGAACCATATTTCCGGCGGTCAAATCCAAAGGGTTGCTATCGCCAGAGCACTAATCATGGACCCGTCCGTAATACTTGCTGACGAACCAACGGGAAATTTGGACACCAAAACTGCTTACGAAATTATGAATATCCTAACAGAATTAAACAATAAAGGACGCACTGTTGTAATTATCACCCACGAAGATGATATAGCCAATTTTGCAAAGAGAAAAATCAAGATAGTTGACGGCAAAATAGTATCTAATACTAAAAATAAAAAGAAACAATCATGAAACCAAGAGAAATCTTAAGATCCGCAATTCGAGCCTTACGCATGAATGCTCTCAGATCATCTCTGACCATGCTCGGTATTATCATCGGCATCACTGCGGTGATACTTATTTCCTCTGTCGGGCAAGGCGCAGTGGCTTTTATCTCAAACGAGTTAAGTTCGTTTGGTACCAATTTCTTTTCAATTAGTCCGGGAAGCGACATTGTTAGCACATTCAGTGGCGGTGGCGAACCAATAGTTCTTGAAGACGTAGAGGCAATAGAAGAGGCCAATATTTCAAACATTGAAACGATAGCCCCTTTCTCTCTTACCAATAAAGTTGTATCTGCAAACGGTGAGTCGGTGAGAGTTTCAATATATGGAATGACACCGGAAGCCCTGATATTACTTAAACCTAATATGATTTACGGTGAGTTTTTGTCAGACGACGATAGAAATAGTCGTATAGTAATTCTTGGCTCAGATATCGCAGAAGAGTTGTTTGGCGAAGATACAGATCCTGTTGGCGAATCGATCAAAATCAACGACATACGCTTTGCGGTAACTGGAGTTTCTAAAAGTGGAGGAACTTTCTTTGGTAGCTTTTTCAATACCGCTGTCAATATTCCACTTGAAATACTACAGGACCAGATAGCTGGCAACGAAGAAATAATGGAGATTGACATTAGTGTCCACGACACCGATCTTTTAAACGAAACCATGGATGAGGTTGAGTCAGTACTACGAGATCATCGAAATATTGATGAGGATGAAGATGCTGATTTTACCTTAACTAGTTTTACCGCCGCTCTAGATACGTTTGGAACTATTACCACCTTATTAACTGTTTTCATTGCAGGTATTTCTGGGATATCTCTTTTGGTTGGGGGAATAGGTGTTATGAACATCATGCTTGTGTCAGTTACCGAGAGAACCAAAGAGATAGGTCTTTTAAAAGCAATTGGTGCAAAACGCAAAGACATATTAACTCAGTTTCTGATCGAATCAGCGGTGCTGACTACAATTGGTGGAATTATCGGAATTTTTCTTGGAGTTGGAGGCACATTTCTGATTGCTGTTGTGGCAGGCATTCCCTTTATTATAAGCGTGCCCTGGATACTCTTGGCAGTTAGCATATCAACGCTGGTAGGAGTCGTTTTTGGTATTTATCCTGCGAGAAAAGCAGCTGACCTGCTTCCCATTGACGCACTGCGCTACGAGTAAGCCGGCACCATTACTCATCCCACTTTTCTTGTTCACTTCGTTCCTTGCGGAGGAGGTGGGATTCGAACCCACGTAGCCCGAAGGCTCACGCTTTCCAAGCGTGTGCAATTGACCACTATGCGACTCCTCCTAAGAAAGCCTCTTATTTTACCCTAATGTATGCCCGGAGGGAATCGAACCCCCATTTCTGGTTCCGGAAACCAGTGTTCTATCCATTGAACTACGGGCACTCTTCTATATTCTACAATCCTTTCCCCAGCACTATCCCTATATTCAACACAAGAGGATACCTCAGTGATATAATAAATACCATATCTATCAGGAAATAAGGACCATTGTCTCTAGATTACAGGTTAAAAAGAAAGGGGGTGAATACGAAATAATGAAAAAATTAAAGAATCTTTTCTTAATTTTTGCTTTAACCACCTTTGTCTTTCTTTCAACCCCCCTTACCGCTCAAGCCAAAGATTTCATTATGCACGCCTCCACTCCTACCTCTTCTACTACTACTGATCAAAAAACAGCCATTCACTCCCAAGTTATAAACACCTCATCTTCTCATCAAGAGGTCCTCGTTTGTGCCGAAGCTCTCGGAGCTGGAAAACAATGGAATTTAGGCTGTCACCGCGTTTCTCTTAACTCTTTTTTCACCCACAAATGGGGAGAAAGAATGTCAGTCTACTTAACTGATGAAATGCCTCAAGGTCAATACAGCGTTTTCTTTACCTACCAAGACCAAGAAGGCAAATGGCACGAATTAAAATCTGTCGAAACTAATCAGAAAGCAAGAATTAGTGTAAACAAGGGTTATCCCTTATCTCAAGTTCAAACGACTCCCACTACCACCAAAAAAGTCACCAATGACTTGAGACACTCTTCCGTTCCTAAGCAAGTCCAAGCCAAAAAAGATATTGATCCCGGTAATTCTGTTCAAACCAAAGTAGTCAACCTAAAAACCGAATCTACCAAAGTTCTTTTTTGTGCCGAAGCTCTCGGAGCCGGAAAAAATTGGCATCTAGGCTGTATCCCGGAGCCAATCAGTCTTGAAAAAGTTTGGAATGACCAGTGGGGGATAGACATCAATGTCTATGCTAGACCGGATATGCCATCTAGTACCTATGCTGTTCGTTATACCTACCAAGACGAAGCCGGAAAATGGCACGAGATCAAAAACATGAATCTCTCTACTTCTCGTACCAGTCTGACTATTTAGACAGCTACTATCTAAAACAAAAAAGCCTCTTTCAAAAGGGGCTTTTTTGATGAATAGAAAATTCTTGACAAACATGCATATATATACTAATATGCATTTATGAGTAACCTAGTTCGCACCACCATCAACATTCCCCAAGACCTTTTGTTGGAACTTAAGTATTATGCTCTTTCTCAAAACACTAGTGTTAGTCGGCTCATCCAAGAAACAGTTACCGAAAAAATGGGTAAGAAAAAAACAAAAGATTCTCTTCTCCATCTTGCCGGCAAACTCGACTTAAAAGACAAGACCCCGCCTCAGAGATCCAAATTGTATACCAAACATGTCCAAAAAAAGATGGGGTATTGACACTAACATACTTGTCTATCTCTTAGACAAGAGCTCTTCTTTTCACGACCAAGCAAAATCTGCTATTAACTCATGCCAAAAAAATGATATCAGTCTTTTTGTCACCCATCAAA
>DAOUWE010000039.1 GCA_030667285.1 Candidatus Shapirobacteria bacterium
CAAGGAAAATGGCAATACGTTTTCCGGACATTTCTTCGGTAAGTTTTTCAAAAAGACTGGCTCCTTCGCTGTTAAATTCCAGAGAAACCTGTGGCTTTCCTGTGTTTGGGTCAAATTGAACAACAGATTGAGTCAGATGAGAGCCGTTTAGCTCTGACGGTTCCGGAAAAACATCCAAAAAAGTGGCAGATTCTGTTGCTTCCGGAGGAATTTCTACCTCTTTTCTGAAATCCAATTGGGCAGTCTGACCAATAAGGGCAACGGCCTGGTCTACATTAACAAGGCCGGGGAGCTCTATTAAAAGACGATACTTGTCGGCTTGTTTGCTGGTTCTGACGGAAGATTCCGAGACTCCAAAAAGATTGACTCTTTTTTCAATATTGTTCTTTAAGGCCTCAAGGCTGGTTTCAACGTTTTCTTCTTCAATTTTTCCAAAGTCGGCTTCGAAAACGAGACTGGCTCCGCCCGCAAGATCGAGACCAAGTTTTAGATCAAGGTCTTTTCCGAAACTAACAGGACCCAGATTAAATTCGGGTCTTTTGATAGTTCTTTGAAAATGAAAGTCTCTAAACTTAAAATCGATGGGAAACTCTTGAGGAAGGTCTATGAAAAAAGCAGTAATGCCTATGAGAAAAATCAGCCAAAAGTTGCGACGCAGTTTGGTTTTGGCTTTCATAGAGAAAATTGTATCACGATTGTTTGAAATTCCTTCAAGGTTTTGATTTTGTTACTTATCAACCAGAGATAGCTGGCGAGGACGGCCGGGAAAAGAAAGCGTGATTTGATTTTTAGTTCTTCTGATTCTTACCATGGCAATGTCGCCGGCTTTAATGTCCATGTTTTTAATGGCCGTAGACGGAAGAGTAACGGCTAAACTATTGCCGGTTTTGATAACCTTTCTTTTTGGCATTTTTTTATAACTAAAGGCCAGTGGGTTCTCCGATAATGAAAACCCTGTCCCCCAGAAGAAGATCAACAACAAAGGGATCTCTATTTTTTAAGCGCATGGAAAATTCATCTTGACCAACGACAGTGTAGTTGACCTCTCGGCCTCGCCTTTTTTCTTCTTCTCTAACCAATTCTCCGATTTCAGGAATGATTACTCGACCGACAATTAAAAAATCCAGATCTTGTCCTGAGTTGGGCATATTTCTAATGAAGTTTTGGGAATAGATCAGATACTTTATTTGGCCTGTTTTTTGACGATTTTTTGTTATTTTTTGGCCAAAACCGGAGCTTTTGTGAACCAGGGCAAGTAGATCTCTAAAAAGATCTGAGTCGGGATTAGCCCAGTAATAAAGGCGGTTGGCTCGCCATTCGGAATTAATGAGACCGGCGGTTTTAAGATTTTTTAACTCTCGACGAACAGAATTTATTTCCTCTTTAATTATTCTGGTTAATTCACGAACGTAGTAGTATTCATTAGGAAGGTAGAAGATGGTTTGTAAAAGCTTTAGACGAGTTTTGCTGACAAGAAGGTGTTTAAGAGCTTTGGGTGCTGTCATATTTAATTTCTGATCCGACGGGCAGTATCTCTAACCATATAAGTCCTGTATTTAATTTTATATCATTTCCTTGACTATTTTTAAAGAGGGTCTTGGATGTTCTTGTCTTTTTTGACCATGTTGCGTCAATTTTTTGTCCATCCTGGAAAACGATTGCCTTCCCTGTGCCCGTGGTTTGATAGAGCATGTGTTTGTGTTCGTCGACAGGACCGGTTTCTGTTGAGTATTGAACAATTATGGTTTTCGCTTTTAAGTCTTTTTGTGTGTTTTGGTCGAATTGTTTTTGGTCGCCATTGTAGCGAGTGTATGCATTGGTTTCGGGATCATAAGTCCAAGATACCGCGTAATCTTTGTATCCTGACCAGAAATCAAAAGAGATGGTTTCAGCCAATCCCCTGTCTTCCGGTTCAGCATCGTCTTTGAAGTCCCAAGAAACATAATCTTCGTCCCAAGAAGGTTCTCCTTTGATATTTTGAGTTTCGTTGGTTAAACCTCTTTTCTCCGCCTCCTCCCAGAGATTGGGAAGGGAGCAATACATGGTATGCTCGGTAGCTTTTACGATACCTGTTCTCTCCGGCTCACGACGACATATTTTGTAGGAAAGGGCGAATTGGTTAAGGTCAGACCGAGTACCGGAATCAAGCCATCCGTAGTTACCGATTTGTTCCAAAGCTTGAGCTTTGGAATTGGTAGTACAGGCTCCACCTTCAGGGGCGGAACAATTAGCGCCACCGACGTGGGCATAAAGCGGGAAATCGGAATATTCAGAGGCCCAATCCAAGAAATAGCTGCGAGCAGAGCGGACAGGACCAATGTCATATTTTTGATTAGGGGGAGCGGCGGCTCCACAGTAATAAACGGCCATGAAACGAGTGATGCCACCTTCGGCTATTGCCTCATAGATAATGTCTGCTTTTTGCAAACCGGATTGTGGACGAGATTCATCATGGTTTTCAATCATAACCAAAAGCGGTCTTCTTTTCTCCCAAATTTCTCTTTCTTCTTTGGTGTAGAGTGCTCCGTTTAAAGGACAGACTTCGGTTTTGGGGCCGGTAAAAACAAAAGAGCCGGTTTCGGTTATTTGAGCATCGGTGGCGCCCTCGCCTTCTTCTGGTTGGACTTCCGGATTTAATAGGCCGGATGAAGCCGGAAAAAATTTGGCAGAAGAAATGTATGAAAGGCCTAGAAAAAGTAAAAATGTTCCGAAAAGAGTGAGGTGGTATTTGTTTGGTTTTTTTATTTTCATTTAAGATTTCCTCGTAGCTGAGAGTATAGACATTTTTTCTTCCTTTGACAATTGCAGGCTTTTTGCTTTGCCATTTTCTACTTTTTTAGTGTAGATCCGAGTGCCGTCTCTGGCATGAAGAGAAGTGATCAATAAACCGGAGTTATTTGAATCAAGAAGACTGAGAACAAAGCTTTGGTTTCCTCCCCGGTCATTGAAAGGATTGAATTTAACAAGGCCCACTTTGGAAATGTTGTTTTTGATTTCTTGTTCTAAATCGCCGATTCTTTGGTCAGATTGTCTTTGAGATTTTTGATTTCGAGAAAGCATTTTTACAATTTGGTCCAGAAGATTGTCTAGAGAAACTCCCTTTTTGATTCGAGACAGAGTTTTGTAATGAGACAGTGCTTTTCTCAAAGAGAGGGTGAGAAAGAGAAGCCAGAGAAGAGAGAAGATGGAGAGAATAATCTGGGGAGACATAGTTATATATTAGCGAGGTTGTGACTTGGCTGTCAATTGATATTCTTTTGTGTGCCTGTAGGTTTGTGCTATACTGCCCCAGATGGCTTCCAAAGCTAAAAAACGGAAAAGGGCTGCTAAGAGAAAGTCGCTTAAAAAGAAAAGTGCGACGGTGGGTGTGGTTTCAAAAAAGAATGACGAGGGTGTCGGTTTGGTGTGGGTTAAGAAAGGACTTGTTAGAAGCTTGTTTAGTAGCCTGATGGCCTTAGGGGTCATTTTGGTTGTATATTTCCTAAGACAAAGAGGTGCTAATTAATAATTAATTTTCCTGCCTTATGAAGGGGGGTGAAGTAAAAAATGGTAACTTTTTACTGTGTAAAATGCAGGGCTAAAAAAGAAGTGGAAGAGAGTGCTACTGAAAAGAGGACTCTAAAAAATGGTCGTCCGGCCCTAGCTGCCAAGTGCCCAGATTGTGGTACAGGCATGTTCAAGATCGTTTCTTCCAAGTAAGAATTTTAAACAACACTCCCGGGGGTGTCGGAAGGCAACCTCGGGAGATGAGAGTTAGTTAAAGTGTTTTGGAGTGGTTTTTTAAGTTATCCTATAGTACAATATCCTTAGTCTTTAAAAAGGTAAGAGTTTATCCCGATTTTTTTAAAAAAATCGCGGAAGGAAAGTCCGGGCTACAAAAAGCACAGAAAGCTCTGGTACAGAGACGAGTAATGTGAAACGAGCATCTTTCTGGTAGCAATTCCAAACAGAGGCGTTAAGGCTTGCTTTTGCCAGTCTCGGGTAGGAAGCTTAGATTGATTAACTCTTAAGGTTTTACCTTAAAACAGAACCCGGCTTATTTGCCTTTTTTAAGACTTTTCTTTCCAATTTCTTGAGCGTAGATACCGGTGAGAACTACTTCGATGGTGAGATAGACAGGGATGGCCAAGATGCCTCCCATGATACCTCCCAGTTTGAAACCAATGATTAAGCTGAAAATGGTTACTAAAGGATTGATGCCTACGGCTTCCTTCATTATCTTGGGGACGATTAGGTTGTTTTCCAGTTGTTGAACAAAGAAGCTCCAGGCGAGAGCGGCGAGAGCGGTTAGGGGCGAAACTGTTAGACCAACCAAGACGGCAGGGACGGTAGCAAGAGTGGGTCCAATGTTGGGGACAAGCTCTAAGAGACCGGCAAGAATGGCTAGTGGTACGGCATATTCAAGACCCAAAAAGGCAAATCCAATATAAGAAAGAGTCCCGACAATGATCATGAGTAAAAATTGTGCTCTTACCCAACTTCCTAGTCTTTTTTCGAGGAGAGAAATGGTGCGGAGTACTTTTTGATTTGATTTTTTACCGAAAAGAAAGAAACTGTAGCGATTTATGTTTTTATGTTCGATTAGAAGGTAAAAAGTGACGACAAAAATAATTAGGATGCTGATTAGATTTTGAAAGAGAGAAAGAACAATCCTGACCGCTTCTCGAGGAAGGTTGTCTAGAACTTTAAATTGACTGGTGATGTATTGAGGAGTGAAACCAAAAACGGTTACTTGTTCGAAAAGCTGAGGCAGATTTTTGGCTAATTTATTGGTTTGTTCAATGAAAGGAGGAACGATTCCGGCTACAAAAACGATAAGGACAGAGAGAACGATGATGTAGATTATTAGGATGGCCAGCCAACGAGGAATTTTGTGTTTTTCCAGCTTGTTTACGCTGGGATTCAAGGCCCCCATGAATATCAGACCAATAAAGAAAGTGAGGAGAATTTGACGGATTTCGAAGAGAACGTAAATGGAGGCAAGCAAAACGAGGGTGAAGATGATTGTTTTGTGCGAGATTTCTATCTTCTTTACCACTACTTTCTTGGACATCTTAAATTAATTGTAGCATTTTTTAAAAGCCACTAAACACCCTAAGAAAAGTTATTTTTTGTAAGTCATCTTGAGGTCTAAAATTTGGCCCTTTAAA
>DAOUWE010000089.1 GCA_030667285.1 Candidatus Shapirobacteria bacterium
AAGGACAGGTTGGACATTCTATCTCATGATAGCAAATTAGTGGAAAACTAGAGAACAACGAAGGCCAACAGAAGAACGAGGCCGGCAAGAAGAAAATGAAGGCGACTTAAGAGTTTAATGTAAGGATTCAGATTTCCGGAGACTATTCTGGTCATCATGGAAACTTGTTTTAGAACGATGTAAGCGAAGAGAAGATAAACAGAAAGACTTAGTAGGGCGATTGTTTTGCCGACTATTAAAACGGCTGAATTGATTTCGTTCATCTTAGTCTCCCCTCAAGAGTTTCTTGTTTTTCTTCAAGACGCATGAGCTGTAATATTTTTTGAACCTTGACCGGGTTAGAAACAGAAAGAAATTCAAATTCCGGGATTTCGGCGGCGGTTTGAATATGAACATCGCCGTAATTGAAAATAGAATGGATGAAACCTCCCTGTTTGACAGTTACGTCTTGAATGGCTTCCAGTTCAGCATCGGAAATTTCTTTGTACATTAGAGAGTAAAAATCGATATCAATAATGCGTTCATCGGTGATAATGTTGACGTTGAAATACCAGGAAAGAAAATTTTCAAGGAGGAGGGCGAAAGTCAGAAGATACCAGCTGATAAGACCGATGAGTTGAAAACGAGGAGGAAGGAGGCTAAAAACAGGGAATGAGCTAACCAAAAAAGGAGTGATGGACATGAGAAAAATGACGAAGAACCAGGGAAGATTGGTGATGGGGTGACGACGTAAAACTACTAAAACTTCTTCTTTCTCTAGTTGAGATTCAAAAGTAAATTTTTTCTTGGGCCTGGCCATAAAAGAAGCGAGGGGGGCACTGTTGATACCAATGAGGCGATAAACCTCTTTTCTGAATTGAGTTTCTTGAAGTTTAGATTTCTTTTTAGGGGATTTTTTGAGAGGAATGGTGATCTTGGTTTTGACTTTGGGTTCGTCGGGAGCGATGTCGTCTAGATTTTTGGCTCTGGGTGACATAGGTAATTATAAACCAATAATGGTTCTAAAACTTGAGTTCGATGCCGAGAGGGCAGTGGTCGGAACCCTGAACTTTGGGAAGGATGAATGCTTTTTTGAGATAAGGGAGAAGGGAGGGAGTGATAAAAAAATAATCTATGCGCCAGCCAACATTGCGCTGACGGACACCGGAACGTTGACTCCACCAAGTATATTGGCCTTCTTTTTTTGGATAAAAATGGCGAAAAGTATCTATGAAACCCATTTTTAAATACTTATCGGCCCAGGCCCTCTCTTCAGGACGAAAGCCGGCATTTTTTTGATTGTCTTTGGGGCGGGCTAGATCGATTTCTTGATGGGCAACATTGAAATCGCCACAGAGGATAAGTTTTTTTCTTTTTTTAACGAGAGGTTTTAAATAGTCTCTGACGGCTCGGCAAAAGGTAAGTTTGAATTTTAATCTTTCCAGATTTCGACCACTGTGAGGAAAATAGAAGTTGATGAGGGTAAATTCGGGATATTTGGTGACAAGAACTCTCCCCTCTTGGTCGAACTTTTTGATTCCAAAACCGTTTTTTATTTCTTGTGGTTTAGGCTTGGTGAAAGTGGCGACTCCGGAATATCCCGGACGCTGAGCAGAATTCCAGTAGGTGTAATAGTTTTTTGGTTCATCGAGAGAGGGTGGAACTTGTTCGGCCTTGGCCTTGGTTTCCTGAAAGCAGAGAATGTCGGGTTGGTAAGAATTCGTCCAATCCCAAAGACCTTTTCTAATACCGGCACGAATGCCGTTTATGTTCCAAGAGATGATTTGCATAAACAATTGTAACCCAGGTATGCTCTTTTATGGAGGGATGGAAAAAGGTTTTAGTTGGGTTTTTTTTGATAGATTTGGTGGTTTTGAATGTGTTCATGGGCTGGTTGGTATGGAAGAAGAGGATGGGAAAAATAGAAGAAAAAGAAGTGGTAGCAAAAGAAGTAGTTGAGGAGGCCGGCGAAGATCTTACAGCCGAAGGAGTAGAGATGTTTCTAGGTTTCGAAAAAGATGAGTTGGAGGAAAAGATTGCTAGTTTAGCGGCAAGGCTTTTGGTGATTGAGGAGAGCGAGGGAGAGGCAGGGGGGGTGGAAAAGGTGGTGGAAAAAGAAACAGTTGCGGAGGCAAGGGTAAAAACGGAAGAGGTCGGTTATATACCGGTACCCAATGGAGATGGAGTGGCGGTAACGGAGTGGACGGAGATGTTAGGATCCGGGTTTGTGTTTGACAAGGCCAATTACCCAGGATACAAAAAGGCCTATTTTGAAGGGAATGTAAAGGTTTTGAATGGAAATGGGATAGGAAGAATTAGACTTTGGGACAAAACCAATAACCGAGCAGTGGACGGGTCGGAGATAAGTACGGATAAAGGTAGCTGGGAGTGGAGCGAGTCGGGACAATTAACGATATGGAACGGGAAGAATGAGTACGTGATACAGGGAAGGTCAGACACGGGATACAGGGTGGACGGGAATGGATTAAGAATTAAAGTGTTTTTGGAAAATTAATTTTTAGTGGATTCGGTGCGAGACCAGAGCTTAAGAGTTGGTTTTCGAAGCTTGAGATTGATAAAGA
>DAOUWE010000052.1 GCA_030667285.1 Candidatus Shapirobacteria bacterium
ATCAGAAACAACTGTGGTTTCACTGCCATCGATATTAACGACGACACTGGTGCCGGTCGGAGCCTCGCCGACAATGACAGGGGTAAGACTGGTGTTCCACCACTGACTGATTTGCTTGCCACCGACGGAGACACCACTAATACTTTGAACATTGAAACCGCTGGCTAGAACGACAGAGGGGAGAAGAAAAAAGAAAGAGAAAAATAGGATGGCTTTTTTGATCACAATTAAGATTAGTGTTATTTGGCAAAGCTGTCAAGGTTGCTGTTTGTTTTTTAGCTGCTGGCGGAGGAGTAATGCTTGAGGGATCGGCGCCAAAGCCAAACGCTAGTGTAAACGAAAAAGAGAGTGATTAAAAAAGAAAAAAGAAGAGTGGAGGGTTGGAACAGGCCAAGTAAAACTCTGGCCGGGACGTTGATAATAATGGCTACGGGAACAATGCCGGTTAAAATGATTTGAAGAAAGTTGGGATAAATATCGACCGGCAGACGGGCGGCACGAGAAAGAGAACGGTAAGTCCAGACCAGGTTGTCAATTTCGGTGGTAAGAATAGAGAAGGCGGCAATGAGAAGAAAGACAGAGAAGGCTAAAAGAACGCCGTTGGCCAGTAGGAGCAAAAACAACAGAACTTGGGGAAAGGTTAGATGGATGTTTAACTTGATAAGGAGATAAACAAGAACAAGGGCGTGAATAATTAAAGGCGGGAGATCGAAAAAATCGGGTCCCGAAATAAGAGGGCGGAAATAAGAGGGTAGGGGTTTGACTAAATCCAAATCAAAATCCCCTCTTAAAAGAACGGGGCGAAAGCTGTAAATGGAACGAAAAAGAAACTGGGTGATGGATTCAACCAGGAAAAAGACAATTATAAAGATAAGGGCTTGGTCTAAGGTGTAATCTTTGATGTGGCCGGTGGTTTTGAAAATACTGACAATAATGAGCAGTGAAAAGGCAAATTGGAGAAGCTTGCCAACGATAAAAAGAAGGGAGCTGGAACGAGTGAGGAGTTGGCGTTGAAAATTGTTTTTGGCAATGATTAGCCAGGCCTTGAAAGTATTTTTAGTTACCATAACTTTGATAGCGAATTAGGCCCTTTTTCCAGACGGATTTAATAAATACGAAAACAAGAGAAGAAAGAAGAATGCTTTTGGCTAAAAGAGGCCAAATTTGAGCTTCCGGTATTTTTCCAAGGAATAATTGCATGGGATAGTAATAAAAATAGGGGAAAGGAGTGTTTATTAAGACATTGTAAACAGGCTGAGGAAGGAGATCGAGGGGAATGGCTTGGCCGGAAAAAAGGTTGACAAAAACGACGCCGAATAACCAGTGACCAGACCAGGGAGTGTCGGTCCAAAAAGAAATGAGGGCAATGAGGAAACCGTAAAGAAAAAAAGAAATAATGGCAAGGAGAGTGCTAAGTAAAAAATAAAGGACATTTTGGGGCAAGGGGGTTATTAATTCCGGTTTGAAGAGGAAAAGAATTAAGGAGAATTCAAAAATTAAAAAGAAGAAATTGAAAATTTTGTCGACCGAGTCTCGAGTAAAGAAAAACTTGAAAACACCGAGGGGTTTTAAAAGGAGGCGAGAAAGAGATCCTTGAGTAATAGCTGATCCGAGATCGCTGGTTCGGGTGCTAAAAACCAAAGTACGGATGATATAACCGATGACGAAGTAAGTGTAAAGCTGGGCTTGAGTGTAAGAACCAACGTGAGTTTTGCCATGGGCAATGGCCAGCCAGAGAAAATAGAAAACTAAAAAGGAAATGAAAGTTCTGAGTCGCCAGAAGAAAAAGTTTGTTCGATAGACAAAATATTCTTGGAGAGTATTCTTGGCAATGACGATGTATTTATTGGCCTTGGAAAAGCTTTTTGATAGTCTCTTCAATGGGAATATCCTCAATGTTCAAATCAGTAACCGGAAATTTTTCTAAAGCCTGAGAAGCAACCCGGGAAGCATTCTTTCTCTTGACGGAAAGAGTTACTCTTAAATCTTCGTATTTTATGATTTTCCCCAGACCTTTCAGATCTTTTTTGGAAACTTCGTCTTTGAAAGTGAGGGTTAATGTTTTTTGAGAACCCGGGCCATTTTTTAACTTAGAAAGAAGGTCGTCGAAGTGGATTTTTCCTTTATCGATAACGATTAAGCGACGGCAAAGAGCCTGGACATCTTTCATATAATGACTGGTTAGAATAATAGTGGCTTTAAATTCTCGATTATAGTCTCTGATAAAGTCCCGAACCTTGTCCTGCATAATTACGTCCAATCCAGTGGTTGGTTCATCCAAAAAAATGACTTTTGGCTGGTGAATGAGAGCGGCGACTAATTCGCATTTCATGCGTTGACCAAGAGAAAGTTTGCGAGTTTGAATACTGATTTCTTTTTTTATATTCAAAGCGGAGCGGAAAAACCGGATACGTTCTTTATATTCCTTGTCGGGAATTTCATAAATAGCTTGATTCAGAAGAAAGGTTTCTTGAGGCGGAATATCCCACCAAAGCTGGCCTTTTTGGCCCATGATAAATCCTATTTGCTTAAGAAAGTCTCTTTTTCTATGCCATGGTGTAAAACCTAAAACTTCGACTTCTCCCTTGGTGGGATAAAGAAGGCCGGAGAGACATTTTAAAGTAGTGGTTTTACCGGCACCGTTGGGGCCGATAAATCCAACCAGCTCTCCTGTTTTTATTTGAAAACTAATATCATCTACGGCTTTTACGATTCTCTTGGGACGATTCCAGATGGATTTTAAGGATGATTTCAGACCCGGTTTTTTGTCGTGAACCTCAAAGTGTCGAGACAGGTTTTTAATGTTAATAGCGACGGACATATGTTTAGTATACAAAACCCCGCACCAAAAGATGCGGGGTTGATTTTTACTTTAGCCTTTTTTTACTTAACCATCTTTTTTATCTTGGTTCCAGGGACATATCGAGGCATGCGACGAGAAGCAATTTTTTTGTCTTGCTTGGTGCCAATAGCCTTGATCGTTTTGGCTTTGAATACTTTTGTTTTAAAAGTACCGAAACCGGAAAGTTTAACCACGTTTCCGGCGGCCAATGCTTTCATAATTTCATCCAAGAAGGTTTCAACCACCTGTTTGGCGGCACGCTTGGTGAGCTTGGCCTTTTTGGCGACGGTTTCTATGAGATCTTTTTTGGTCATACAATTTTAAAATTTGTAATTAAACATTGTAGACACAATATTCAAAAAAGGTCAAGGGATAGGCTTATTTTTTGAGAGGGATAGCTGTGTGAGCAAAGCGAGTTTCTCTGATAACAGTTACTTTGATTTGACCGGCCCACTTGGCTTCCTCGTCAAGTTTTTCAGCAATTTTTTGACAAAGAACCTTGGCTTTGGAATCAGAAATTTTTCCAGGGTCAACAATCACTCTTACTTCTCTGCCCGCTTGGTAAGCGGCAACATCAGTGACACCCTTGAATGACTTGGCAGTTTCCTCAATGCTGGATAAGCGCTTGACGTATTCCTCATGGGCTTCATAACGAGCGCCCGGACGAGATCCGGAAGCGGCGTCAGCAATCCAAACAATGACTGATTCAATGGAAGAGAAGGGCTTGTCCTCGTGATGCTCGGCAACGGCGTTGATAACAGCTTCCGGTACACGGAAGCGTTTAAGTAGATCGACTCCGAGCTGAACATGGGTTCCTTCTTCATCAACAACGACTTTGCCAATGTCGTGGAGCAAGCAGGCTAAGCGAACGGTTTTTGTGTCAGCCTTGAGTTCTTGAGCCAGAGCAACACCGATTTTGGTTTCCTCGATGGTGTGAATAGCTAGGTTTTGACCATAAGAAAAGCGGAATTTGAATTTACCGATTAATTTTAAAAGCTCGATGGGAAGATGGTAGACGCCAACTTCTTGGGATATTCTTTTTCCTTCTTCTAAGAGGATCTTGTCCATTTGAAGTCTGGTTTGTTTGACAACATCTTCGATTTTTACGGGCTGAATTCGACCGTCTTTGATGAGTTTTTGGAGAGCAATTTTGGCAACTTCTCTTCTAACGGGGTCAAAGGAGGATAGGCGAATGTCGTTGGTTTCATCCAACTCGAGCTCGACACCGGTGGCTCGTTCAAAAGTTCGAATGTTTCTCCCCTCTCGGCCAATGATTTTTCCCTTGATGTCTTCATTGGGCAAACTGATAGTTGAAACAGTATATTCGCCGACATAATCCGTTACTCCGTGACGAATGGCTTGAACAAAAATTTCTTTAGCGGCCTCGTCTTCTTTGCTTTTCAAAACATCTCTGGTTTCATCTATTTTCTTGGCAATCCATTCTGACAAC
>DAOUWE010000053.1 GCA_030667285.1 Candidatus Shapirobacteria bacterium
AGCTAGCAGAAAGAGAGGCAGGGAGAGAGCATAGGGAGGATTTATAAGGGTGGAAATAGATTGCATAGACCAGAAAAGCGATTCTCCTCCGATTTGGCCATCTTTTAAGAGGGTGAAAATCCAGCCCAGTGAACCGGCAAAGAAATTTAGAAGAACAAAATAGATACCTGTACGGGAACTTTTTGTTCTTTTTTTGATAAAAAGGTAGGAGATTACTCCCAAGGAAAGGGCGAGAACAAGAGGAAAAAAACGAAAGTACAGATCAAGAGAACTGAGGGGTAGAAGGCGAAGCAAAAAACCGGAGGCAAGATTGAAACCCCAGTGATAATTATTAAGAGGCTCCAGAGCAAAAACAGGATTTTGCGGTGGCCAGATGGTTTTTTTAAACTGTTCGATAAGGCCAAGATGCCAAATACCATCATGGCCATTGGGTCCCCAAAATGCCAGGCCGTAATCATAAAGCCTGCCGGAACGAATCATGGGTAAGGCGAAGATAAAAGCGAGGGTGCAAATAAAAACAAAAGTGATAAGGTTGTGTTTCCTGTTCATGGGTGAGGTGTTTTTTGCAGACTGCTTTTAAGCGTGGTAATAAACCAGACCATTTCTTTTTTGGCTAAGAGAAGAATTACCAGGGCATAGGAAAGAGAGCCGAAAAGGATTTTCAAAATCATGTTCTTGAGGGGTTGGCCAGCGAAAGCGGAGTGGATGGCGAAAAGAACCAAAAGAGTGAATAGGGTGGAGACAAGTGGCTTTTTGATGGCTTGAAAAACATTAACCGACAAGTGTCGACGAGCTAGATGCCAGGCGACAAAAGAAGAGAGAGCGATTAGTCCCTGGAAAAGAGCGATACCGTTATATCCCATTTTCATAGCCAGAACGGGCAGAATGGTCCAGGTAAGAACAGTCCACATAATCATCAGTCGGAAGGTAATTTTTATCTTTCCCACGGCATTGAAGGCATTGGTGAGGGGCGTGGTAACCGAGGCGATGATGGAATTTAAGGAATACATGGAAAGGGCAAAAAGAGCGACATGCCATTTTTCGTATTTGGGAATAAGGTGAACCAGGTCGGCAACCAAGAAACACATCATAATCAGAGCCGGGAAAACAAAAGAGGAAATGTAGAAAATACTTTTTTCAACAGCTAGCTTGAGATGTTCTTTGCTTTTTTGAAGGCGAGAGAAAGATGGGAAAGTGACTCTCATGACGGCATCCATTAAAAATCTAAGAGGGAACTGAGCCCATTTTTGAGCCCAAGCGACAATGCCGATGCCGGAAGAACCAACAATTCCCCACACGAAGAGAGTGGAAAGGCGATCTTTGACGGTGGCCAAAAGAGAATTGAGTTGGTAAGGAATGCCGAATTTGAAAAGTTTCTTGATGGATTTTTTGGACCAAGCAAAACCAATAGGCCAGGGTTTTAGAATGTAGATTACCAAAAAACCAAGAATGCTTCTGGCAAGAACGGCCCAAATGTAGCTTTGAGTACCAAAACCTTTCCAGGCAAAAAAGACGGCCACAGCATTGAAGGCTAGAATTTCGACAAAATCGACAACGCTTAAAATGTCAAAGCGGAGAGATCGTTCGAGTAAAACGGAAGGGATGGTTTTTAGAGAAGAGGTAAAGAAACCGAAACCGAGGGCGAGAAGCAAATATTTGCCGACAGGGTCAAGATTTCTAATACTAGGAACCAAGGGGGAGATGAGGCCGAGAATGAGAAGAAGTGTTAAAACAAGAAGTTGTTGAATGGTGAAAGTAGTTCGAATGTCTTTCAGGGTCGGTTTTTTTCTTTTTTGAATAAGAGCGGCGGCTAGGCCAACGTCAGAGAAATAACCGAGAATGGCAACTATCTCAGAAACGGCAAAAAAGAGGCCGATTTCAGGTTGATCAAGATAGATGCTTAAAAGAAAAAAGCCTAAAAAAGCGATCCCCTGAACACCGACATTCCTCAGGGAAAGATAAAAAAGACTGTGAATGGACTGTCTTTTAATTTTTTTGACTATTGCTTCCTTTTGGGACATGTTTTATAGAAAAGGTAGGCGGTAAGAGCCAGAGAAAACAAGGTGATTAGGTTGCTTGCTGACCTGACCGGTGTGTTTTCAAGTTTAGTGCGAATTTTGTATTCTCCAGGAGCTAATTCAAAAGTCATTCGGCCCAGTTCAGGTTCAATATCAAAAACGAGTTCTTGGTCTCCGTTGTAAATTTTGAAATTGGGAAAGTAGTGTTGGGCCAGGGTGATTTTGGCTTCGTTGTTTTTGACCAAAGCATCAAAAGAAAACCAGTCGGTTCCTTTTTGCTTGTTGGTAATATCGACCTCTCCTTCGATCTCGTCAATCAGATCTCCGGCTTTTCCTTTGGCGGCGGTTGAGGCCCAACGAGGAAGGTAGTCATAGATACCGGCGGTTTGCTGGAGCATCCAGGCACGTCCGGAAAATTTTTGTTCGTCTGTTATGGGGCCGAATTGACCGGGACGGAAATAGGAGAAATTGAGAGCGAGAAGAATAATGAGGAGAGAAAGATAGATGTTTTTTCGCAATGATGGTTTTAGTTTGGAAATCAGTCCGGGCAGATAAACAACAGATAGAGAGAAGAAGAAAGTGGCGACAGTTAAGAAGCGCCAGGAAAATTGAGCTTTTTGTAGAAGGGGCAGGAAGTTCCACATAAAGGTGGAGCGCTCGTGGGTTAAAAAGGCGCCGAAAAAGGCCATGGAAATGAAAAAAAGGACGAAAATGGTTTCTTTTTTAATTTTGGGCTTCTTGGTTTTAAAGAAACGACGAAGAGCAAAAAAGGCGATCGGCAGGGAAACCATCCAGTGAAGATGGCCGACTTGGAAAGACATTTGGTCTTCTTGGCCCCAAACACTGGCGCCGTAGCCCCAGAAGCGAGAAATAAAAAGTTGATTGATGCTAGTGAAGTGGACAATGTAGCTATAGTAGCCCCGGAACATGGAGTCCAGTTGAACATATTTGTTTTCAAAAATAACAGGAAAGAAGAAAAAGGAGGCCAAGCCGATAGCTAGTAGGCCCGAGAGAAGGAATTTGAAAATTAAAGAAAAGTTAATGTCAGATACCCAGCCGAAAAGAGGAAAGAGAAAGGATTTTAGGCCAGTGGTTTGAGGAAGACGAATTGTTTTGAGATCTGGAAGGAATAGTTTTTTCTCGGTAAGGAGCAAAAAAAGCACCCAAAGGGCCAAGAAAGGGACAATCATTAAGACCATAATGCTGTGGGAAAGCATGAGGCCGGCAAAAGAAAGAGAAAGAAAGAGAAGAGGCCTGATTTTTCTCTTTTCTTTGATAAGTTTGTAAGAATAAAGAAAAAGAAGGGGAAAGAAGATAAAAGCAAAAGATTCGTTTAGAGCCCCTCGAACATAAGTATCAAGGGCGTGATAAGGAGCCCAGGAATAAAAAGCGGTAGCTAAAAAGCCGGAAACAGGACCAAAGATAGCAGAAGCAAATAGGTACATGGCCAAGCCAGAGGCTAAGTGCTGGAAGACAAAAAGGAGTTTGGTAGACCAAACGAAAGAAATACCAAGAAGCCTGGGTATTAGACCTAGATAAAAGGGCAGGGGGGGATAGAAATTAAAAAGAGGGTAACCGTAACCATAACCCATGTCAGGCACCCAACGGCATGGTATCTGGGCGTCTTTTATACACTTTTCCATCTGTAGCAAACGCATCATCTGCAGATCGTCGTGCATGTTGAAATAGCCCGGCTTGAGGAGATAAAAGACGGTAGGAAGGGTAATTAAAAGGCTAAAAATTAGCCAGCGGTGTTTTTTGATCCAAGAAAGAAGCATTGATGTCTATTTTAGAGCATTTGTTTATTTGAGTCGATAGAAGAGAAGGGATGGGGTACCTGCAGGTTTATCAAATTTCTTGACCAATTCCAATTTTTGGTATTCATCCCCCACTATTCTTAGGCGGTCTTCGTTTACCAAGAGGAAGGTTTCATTGCCATATTCTCGGGACTCGAGAAGAGATTTGGGGATGGTTTCGTAGTTAAAACCTAATCCAATGACGGTGAGATCCGGAATTTGATCAAGGTAGATCTGTAAACCGTCAGGAAGAGTGCCAAAACTACCTTCGGTTCCGACTACAACCGGTGTGTTTTTGACGACATGCTTGAGATGATCGGCGGTTTCTTTGATTCCCCATCCCGAAGTCCAGTCTTCCAAATAACCGGCTTCAGTGGCAGGAATAGAGGTAGAAAATGGACGGAAAGATATGTTTTTGATGAAAACCAGACCGGGGATTAAAAAAGGAAGAAA
>DAOUWE010000050.1 GCA_030667285.1 Candidatus Shapirobacteria bacterium
AAACAACTCTTTCACCCCCTTTTCTTTAGCTAGCACGGCCAATAAAAATGCTCCCTTGGTATGCCTCAATCCGCCATTCAATCCCACTTCTCCAAAAAAATACACCTTTTCTTTTGGCAATTCAAACACTCCGCTTGCCGCCATTATTCCCACTGCTATCGGTAAATCATAACAACTCCCCTCCTTGGGTAAATCCGCCGGTGCCAAATTCACAGTTATCTTCTTCGCCGGAAACTCCACCCCTGAATTTACCAAAGCTGTCCTTACTCTTTCTCTTGCCTCCTCCACCGCCTTACTAGGCAATCCCACCATATTAAAAGCCGGAAACCCTTTGCTGGCCACGTTTACCTCCACTTCTATCTCTATTGCTTCCAGCCCTTTGCCGGCTACCGACCAAACTCTAGTTAGCATAACTTATCCTACCACTCCCCATTTTCCGCCCCCTTCATTCACCACCCCTTTAAGACTTAGCACTGACAGTACTGAACCGATAATCACCACATCTTTCCCCAATCTTCTGGCCAACTCGTCCACTCCCATTTCTTCTTTTTCCAGCTCCTCCACCACCTTTCTTTCCAAATCATCCAAATCTTTATATCCCTCTCCTCCTGTCCTCATCTCAATACCCAGCTCTTCCAAAACATCTTCCACCTTGGTTACCGGCACCGCTCCTTTTCTAATCAATTCATTTACTCCTGCCGACATCGATGAAGTAATCGGCCCCGGCACTGCCATCACGCTCTTTCCTTGCTCTGCTCCCAACCGAGCCGTAATCAACGTCCCGCTTTTTTCTCCGCCCTCAATCACCAACACTGCTCGAGATAATCCCACCACTATTCTGTTCCTTTGAGGAAACCGCCATATTACCGCTTCCGTCTCCGGCTCATATTCCGACATCACCAATCCTCCTGATTTCAAAACTTTTTCATAAAGACCTCCGCTACCTCTTGGACACAACACATTCACTCCGCTACCTAAAACCGCTATCGTCAATCCACCGTTTTCTATACATACTTCATGCGCCTTGGTATCTACCCCATACATAAAACCCGATACAATCGTCAACCCGGCCCTCACCAGTCCTGGAATCAATTTTTCTACTACCGCCTCCCCATATCTGGTCATTTTCCTCGCCCCGACTACTGCCAAACAGTTCTCAAAAATCTTCTCCGACCAACTTCCTCGAAAATAAAGCTGTTTGGGCGGATCATCTATATTCAACAAACTCTCCGGATACCCCTCCCCTCCTTTTTTCACCTTCTTCATTTCCCATTCCTTCCACCCCATAACCCATCCTACCAAAATCCTTACTTGTACTTCTCTAGCGCCTTCTTCAACACCTCCGCCGCCAAACCTGAACAATGCATTTTTAAAGCCGGTAAACCCTCCAAAGCCTCCGCAATCGCTTTTTCAGACAGCTTCTCCACTTCCAAAAACCTTTTACCTTTCACCATTTCTGTCATCATACTCGTCGTCGCCACCGCCGCCACACACCCCATTGTTTGAAATCTAATATCCTCAATCACATTTTCTCCCCAATTTTTCCCTTTTTTTACTTTCAAATACACTCTCATGACGTCCCCACAAACCGGATTTCCCACCTGCATTTCAACATCCGAACCTTTCATTTCCCCCATGTTCCGAGGATTCCTAAAATGATCCATTACTTTGTCTGAATACGTCACTTAATCCCCTTTCTAATTCTTTTCAACTTCTTTATCACTCGAGAAAAACTCTCCAACGCATAATCCACATCCTTCTTGCTTATTTTTTCTGAAAAAGAAAACCTGATTGATCCATGCGCCTCTTCCGGCTTCAAACCAATCGCCGTCAACACATGACTGGGCTTCAAATCTCCGCTACTGCAAGCGCTCCCTGTCGAAACTCCCACTCCTTCATCAGACATCAACACTGCCAAACTCTCTCCTTCCACCCCTGAAACTCGACAATTCACTATATGAGGAGCCCCTTCCTTCCCTGAACCATTCACCACTACTCCCTCCATTTTTTTCAACCCATCTATTAAATAATCTCGAATCTCCTCCGTTCTCTCCCTTTTTTCTTTCTTTCCCTTAAAGGCTATTTTCACTGCCTTGCAAAGTCCCATTACATAAGCCACGTTTTCTGTACCGGCCCTCAGCTTAGCCTCTTGGCCCCCTCCATCTATCTGTCGTACTAACGAGACACTTCCTCTCAAAAACAACGCCCCTACGCCCTTAGGAGCTCCTATTTTGTGTCCTGTCATCGATGCCAAATCCAAACCCATCCTCTTCATGTCAAAATCCAGATATCCCATTCCCTGTGTTATATCCGAATGAAACCACACCTTTCCCCAACCCCTCTTCTTCCTCTCTCCATTAACCTTCTTCAGCTTCTTCCCCACTTCTTCAATCTCCTGCACAGCCCCTGTTTCATTGTTCACCCAAATTAAAGACACCAGTACCGTTTCTTTCTTAATCGCCCCGAACAATTCTTCCATCGAAATTTTTCCTTTCCCATCCACTCTCAAATATCTAACCCCAGCCAAACCACTCTTTTCCAAATGCTCACAAGTTTCTAGTACTCCTTTATGCTCAATACTGCTCGTTATTATTTCCGGCAAACAATCAGTCTTGTTCAACCCTTCGATTAGGCCCTTATGCACCAAATTCAATGACTCCGTCGCCGAACCTGTAAATATTATCCTATCCGCTCTCACCAGCTCTTCTACTTCCTTTCTTGTCTTCTCTACTATTTTCCTTACTTCCTGTCCACAGCTATGCAAAGAAGAAGGATTGCCCCACTTTTCTAACCAAAAAGGCATCATCACTTCCAAAACCTCTTTTTTCACCGGTGTAGTCGCCACCCAGTCCAAATAAACCTTCTTCTTACCCATGCCTTATTTTTTAATCAAATCTTCCAATGTGTAACTTTCCAATATTTTATCTATATCTTTCGATAATCTAGCCATAAACCCCTTATGTAAACAATCTTTTTCAAAAGGACATTTCTTCCCCGCAATACAATCCATCAAAGATTGCTCTCCTTCTATTGCTTCCAAAACTTCTTTGATCTCTATCTCGCCTGGCTCGTGGTTTAAATAATAACCACCACCACGCCCCTCTTTTGATCCCAAAACCCCCACTTTAACCAAGTCTTTAGCAATCTGGGCCAAAAAAGGACCGGGGTATCCTTTTTTTGAAAACTCAGCCAGGCTGATTTTTTTTCCTCGTCCCCGCTTTGCCAACCTGGAAAGCATTACCAATCCGTATTCTACTCGCTTATTTATTGAAAATACTGCCATAAACTATGACCAGTCTACTCCAAGTTTATCTTCCTGTCAATTATTTACTTTTCCCTCTCGGGTCTTTACCATTACCTTATGTCTGACTTCCCAGAATACGATCCTGAAACCATCAAAAGGCTTCAGGCTCTCGGTCTCGACCCTTTCAAAAAAACCCCCTCTCCTTCTGTTGCTCCTCAAGCCTCAAAATCCAAACCTCAAACCTCTGTATTTCCACTTCTTACCATCTCTGGTCTCTCTCTTCTCTCTGTCGGCTCTCTAATTCTCTTCAAAAACAAATCTTCCACCCCCTCGTCTCAACAAATCATTTCTCCTTCAGCTCAATCCCAATCCCAAACCCATTCCACTCCCACTCCCACTCAAATTCCAAAATCTATTCATCACTATCTTCTGACCAGCCAATCCTCTTTCACTGAAGCCACCGCCAGCCAAGGAGAAGATCCCCAACAAACCATCTCTCTTTTAAACGAAGCTGTCGATTACGCGACTCAGGCCATCACTCTTTTTCCTACCGATTACCGTGGTTTTGAACAACGAGCCAAAATTTATTCTGCTCTAACTCCCGAAAATCCCGAAGATTCCGGTTCCTATCTTCACCAAGCCATCGCCGACTATCAAAAAGCCTTTCAGCTTCAGCCCGATAATTCTGACATCACTAAGATTCTCGCTGAGCTTTGGGCCAAAAAAGGCTCCGTCGATAACACTCTTGCTTATCTCCAAATGACCATTGGGCTTGAACCCACCAAGGCTCAGCACTACTATGATCTTGCCCACATTCAAACCCAAGTCGGCCAAATTAGTGAAGCTGTTCAAACCTACCAACATCTTCTTCCGCTTCTTTCCGATTCCAATCAAAAAACCAAGGTTTCTGAAGAAAAAAACTCTCTCCAAGCACTCCTCACTCAAAATCAAAACCTCGATCCTCAACCCTCAGAATCCATACCAAGTCAAACTCCGGATTTAATCGAAGAATTGAATCAATCTCCTGCCATTCAAGCTCTAGCCGGCACCGGTCCCGTTATCGCCACTCCTCAGGAAGAAAAAGACCTTGCAGTTACCGGTCAAACCGATTCCAACGC
>DAOUWE010000077.1 GCA_030667285.1 Candidatus Shapirobacteria bacterium
AAAAATACTGATGGTTGCTTGAGCAATGACTCATAGTGGGGGAGTTTAACAAAACAGGGGTTGTGCGTCAAGATTTGAGGAGGTTTTGGGAAGTAGTGGTCGGATTTATTTTTGAATATAGATCTCGCTGTTGAACCTGCCAAGGCCGGCGAATTTCATCTCCCCCCTTAAGACCGCTTCAAATGGCTTGCAGGCGGGACAGCCACCCCAGGGGCAAGAAAGTTTATTTTCCAGTCGAGCCGCTTTTATTTTTTGGGCAATGGAGATAATTTTTTGATGGGCTTCGTCAAGATCAGGAAGGAGTTGAGCTTTCAGACCCTCTTCTTGGCCGAGATACCAATAGCTCATTTTTTCAACTTTTCTTTTTTGGCAGTTGGTAATTAAGAGATAATAAATAGGAAGCTGGAGAGAGTTGGCTTTTTCTTCATGTTTGCCGGTTTTAAAATCGATGACATGAAAGGCATCAGTTTCGGGTAAATATTCCATCCAGTCCACTTTCCCACAAAGAATCATATTTTCTTCTTCGGATAGCCAGTATTGAGGAAGGTCTTGTTTAATCCGTCCCGCTCTTTTCAAAAGAGGTCCAGGATTATCAATCACGTTTTGAATCATTTGTTGCCCTCTTTGTCTATATTCGTCTTCCTTGTCATCAAGGCCATCTAGGGATTCAATCCCGTCGCGCCAAAGTTCTTCAAAGTCATCTAAGAGGGGGTTTTCAAAACGGCGATCGGGACGAAGGGGGGAAAGTTTCTCAAGGGTTTCGTGAACAATGGAACCCAGAAAGAGAGGCATGGTCATGATCTGAATTTTTTTGTTGGTTTCCGGGTTGCGGTACATGTTTTTCAAATAGTAAGAGCGAGGGCAACGGAGAAAATCCCCTATTGAGGAGTGGGAGAGCCAAAGGGCTTTGTATTTGTCTTTCATAAGTTAGGATTTCCAAACAATAACATAGTCGGTGTTGAAAAATCTTAGCAGATTAAAGAAGGTGATTTTTGTAGTTTTTGTTGCGAATGAAAGAATGGAAAAACCCAAGACAAAGAAGATCAAAAAACAGGAAATGATCATGGCCGTTTCTCCAAAAAGAGAGGAAAGGAAAAGAAGTAAAAATAAAGGAAGAATTCGGGAAAGGGATTTTTTGAAAAAATCGTTATGTTGCATTTGTTTGTTTTATTTCAAAGTCTCCATAATGGTGATTAGTTTTTTGTACTCTGTTAGTAAGGGATGCTTGCTCAAATGTGTGTTTGATATCATTTTATAAACCTTTTTTTCGAACCAAAGTTTTTCTTTTTTTCCTCGATTAAATTTCTTCCAAACCTTAACTCCCTGGGTCTTGTGTGCCGATATTAATGATTGAAGATTGTGAATTTTATCTGCTAAACAAATCGCTTTTGATTCGTTAGGTCCGTTTTTTACAGATTTGATATATTTTAATTTCTTTTTTTCCCAATTTCTCTTACCAGATAGCCGAGGATCGTTTGTAATGTGTTTTACTATTTTAAGAACCTTCTTTCCACAAGCCTCTTCAATGTTTTTTTGGGCACAACTAGTGTCTTCAAGTAAGTCGTGACAAAAACCAGCAGCGATAGTATTTTTATCAAAGCCGTTACTGGCGAGAATTGTTGCCACTCCAACCAAATGGACAATATCGGGCAAACTATCCCCTTTTCTTTTTAGGTCTTTGTGCCATTTGAACATTAATCCAATAGCCCTGTCTATTAATTGTGATCTGTTTTTCATTAGTTTATTTTACTATGGTTGATTTGGAAATTTTTAAACTAACTTATTTGTGTGGGATTCTTTAGCATTTGCTATTATTAGTTATGAGTTTGATGTTTGTTTTGGCTGGAGCAGGAGGAGGAGTATTGAGAGGGGTGATGGGGATAGCCAAGAGCTTGGTTATCAAAAAGTCGTTTGAGATGAACTGGGCGTGGTTTTTTATATCAGTGGGAATATCGGCGATTTTGGGAGTGATAGCGGCGTCGTTTTTTGGAGAAGATTTGCGACTGGCCTTGCTTGCCGGATATGTGGGGGCGGATTTTATAGAAGGACTGATGAAAATAAAGTTGAAGAGCAAGTTTGATGGGAAGGATGAAGATAAAAAAGACGAAAAGAACGAACCGGCGGCGGGAGGGTTTGGGAGATTGCTGGAAATGATGAAATAATGAATCAAATGAATTTGGAGTTTTTGAACATGGCAGTAGAACAGGCCAAAAAATCGGTTGAGATGGGTGGTTTCCCGGCGGGTGCAGTAGTGGTCAAAAACGGAAAGGTTATTTCAAGGGGTGTAAGTCTGGGGTTTTTGTTAAATGATCCCACTAGTCATGCAGAAACTGCTTCGATCAGAGAGGCATGTAAAAAATTAAAAACAGTGGATTTATCAGGTGCCGTTCTTTATGCATCATTACAACCCTGTATGATGTGTTTTTTTGTTGCTAATTGGGCAGGAATTGGAAAAATTGTGTATGGTTGTAGAAAAACTAACGAAATGGTAAAAAAAGGATACTATGCAGGAAACAACAATATTGAAGAGGTGAATCGGGAAAATAATCGACAAATGGAGTTATTGTTTTTGGCCGGAGTGGAAGATGAAATGCTGGCTTTAATAAAAGAGTGGGAAGAAAAACAAGGAGAAACCGTTAGAGATGATGAGGTGATTTAGAACTTTTGGTCTATTTGCCGGTAAATTTCGAAGGTGAGAGGAGGGGTTTCGAGTAGTTTTTGGGAAATACCGGTTTTTTGTATTATTTTTCTGGCTTCATTTTTGGTAACTTTTTTTCCTTTGGCTAGATGGTAAAAGTGAACAATTCCTTCGACAAGAGAGTTTTTTGCTTTTTGTTTTTCGTGCTGATAAATATATTGTTTTAAAAACAAGGAAAGATTGGGGTGATCGACCGGATCAGGAAGTTTGAGAAGGTCTATTAGAACTGAATTTGTTCTGGGTTGGGGATTAAATTTTTCTTTGGGAACATCGAGAAGTTTTTTGACTTTAAAGAATGAAGAAAATACGGAATTTTCTTTGATGGTTTTGATAATTTTTTTGGGGACGAGGAGAATAACCTTGTCGTAATCTAAAA
>DAOUWE010000047.1 GCA_030667285.1 Candidatus Shapirobacteria bacterium
CGAAGAAAAAAAAGAGGAAGAGGATGTTTTTTGGACGGAAAAGAAGAAAAACGGAATTCTTTTGACAATAAACTCAGAAAGAGAAATTGACCTGAAAGATAAAATAAGCAGAGGTCTTTTTAATCTAGACCCAAAAAATTGTCAAAACAAGACAAGTGGAGAATTCAAAAGAGAATTTGTTGAAAAAGACGGAGATTCGTTTTTAAGACTAAGCTCTAAGCATGATGTTTCCTGTTTAAGTTTTTTGTTTTCCGGCATTGATCTTTCAAGGGATTATCTTGCCAGGATTGAGTATGGACATGAAAGCAATTACCCCCTTGTTGTTTCCGCTTATAATCATGAACAGAATTATAAATACTTTGAAACAAAGCTTGAAAAGAAGGAGGGATGGAATGAGGCCTGGTTTCTAATTCCAGGTTTTTTGGAAACAAAAAAAGATGGAAAGATTGTAATTGATTTTTACAACAAGTCTTTAAACAGAGAATGGAGTGTGAATGATATAAAAACAGTTGAGCTTTATTCCCTACCCTACGAGAAAATTCTTGATATTGCTTTGGTGCAAAAAGAAAAAGAAATAGAGAGATTGAGTGGAAATGACAGAGTGTCTATTGTCGGAAAAAAGTTTTCTACTTTCTTTTGGAAGGTACAGGCGGATAGCGTTTCTGAAAAAAATGTTTTACTTTTGTCACAGTCTTTTGATGAAGGATGGGTGGCGTGGAGTGGTGGTAAAATATTGCCTCATTTCAGGGTAAATAATTGGGCGAATGGGTGGGAGGTTGGTGAAGAGCTGGCGGGAAAAACAGTGTATATATTCTTCTGGCCGCAGATATTGGAGTTTTTGGGATTTGGAATGTTGGGAGGAGTGGTTTGGTGGATATGTAGGAGAAGATAGACCGTCCCACGATGTTGACTTCTGGGGTGCTTTGAGTACAATTTGGGTATTTCCAAATATGGACTAGGGTCTTTTTGCAGATCCGGTGTATGTGTTTGGAAAGCTCTTTTACAAACGATCGCATTACAAAACAAAGGCTCAACCAAAAAGCGGATATGGGTCCTCTTCTTTGTTGAGTCTTTGGGAATCCATAGACTAAGAAAACTTTTCCCAGGAGGGAAATAATGTTTAAAAAAGTCGTTTTTCCATTTTTATTTGTAATCATTGCGATGATTACAATGATTATTATCTTGCTTTGTTTGACACAAAGTGCGGAGGCAGAAACTACAGTAACGGCGGTTTCCGGTTATGGATCAAATGGTTTGCCAGTAATAAGAATTACCGGTCAAGTTGATTCTGGCCAAGAAGATGTTTGGGCAACGGCTTCGTCTGTCAATAGTTCTTACTCAGTCTCTTTTATGTATGTGGCTGGTAGTCCAGACCACCCCACCTATGTGGGAACGGTCCTGCAGGGGTACTACACAGAAATTCGGTATCCATACAGGTTCGAACTTCTGGAGTGGAACAGAACATATACTTTTTCCTTTTGGGGAGGGAGTTATGGTTCTGGACCAGACTGGAGTGTTCGTTTTGCAACTGTTGTTGTTAGAACTCCCCCTCCCCCTTCATACGAGGGATTGTCGGCAGATTTGAGTGTCGACAAGGAAAGAATCCCCGTGGGCGATCCTGTCGCGTTTTCTGTCACTATCACCAATAGTTTGGGCACTACCAGAACTTTTGGTGGAAGAATTGCCTTGTGGGGCACGGGTTGGAACGGAGAGATTTTTTCAATCGTGAAGAGTGCCGATACTTGGCATTGGATCCAGTGTAGAAGTTATATGTGTAACTTCTACTGGTGGGGGAAAGTCCCGGCGAAAGGAGAAGCTTCTTATGTCTTTGTCATATTTGGTGGTGAAGCACCAGGAACGGCTCTTTCAACGAGATCTTTTTTCCTTGGAGAAGAAATTCAGAAAAATGTTTTTTTCTATGAACCGCAAATTGTTTTTTTACCTCTAGTTATTCGGTAAAAAAATGGCAGATTCTCGGATTGAAAAACCGAGAGTCTGCCCCCTTCGGGGCACAGTGTTTGGGGGAGAGTAATGCGATCGTTTTTTGTTTAATTCTAAGTGGTTTTTTTAGGAGGGATTAGTTGGCAAACGGGGATTGCAATTATTCTTTCTGCAAGCCGGAGGTGAATAGTTCTGTTTTGAGGCTTCCGAGTGAAACTTCCTCGGAGCGAAGAAGGCTGAGTAAGTCCTTGACCAGATAAGGAAGGCCGACGAGAAAATACGATTTGTTTTTGAAAGTACCCAGGTGTTTTTGAAGTAATTCTTTGTCAATTCTTTGAGTTTCTCCGGACCATTCCTTTGGCGAACAAGAACGGGTTACTGTGGGAATAAAATGAAAATTCGGGTGTTTTAGGTTTTTGAAATAATTAAAAAAGGCAAATTCTTGGGATTGTCGACAAGAGTAAAAAAGATAGGTCGGTTGAGGAAAGTCTTTTTTTTCTTGGTCTTTAACTATTCCCCTAAAAGGAGCAATGCCGACACCACCGGCAATAAAAACTAAGGGCTGAGTGAGCTGATCGGGAGGAGAAAGGTGTCCAAAGGGACCTTTGAACTTAATCAGGTCTCCAGGAGAAAACGAAGAGAGGGCTTGTTTAAACTTTGATTGGCTAGTGGTCATTAGAAAAAGAAGGTTTTTTTCAAACGGAGCAGAGGCTAAAGACATTGACCTGGTGGCTTCTTGAGGCCCTAGTTTAGAAAGAGAAGGGGTTTCTAAAATTACGAACTGTCCGGGTTGATATTTAAAATCTTTCGGTTTCTTAAAAGTGAAGGTCGAGAGTCGCGGACAAATGTCTTTTTTTGAAATGAGAGTGGCTTGGTAAGTATCCATAGAACTCAGGATATTATAACCTGTGTTTTCCGATAAGTGTTAAAATTCCGTCATGTCTTTTAATCCCGGAGAGAAAATACTGGAGAAATACGCAAAGGTGTTGGTGGGCTTTGCATTGAATAGCGGGAAGGGTATTAAGAAGGGCGAGGTCGTGTTTTTGCAAGTTCCGGAGTCGGCGAAACCAATGCTGATTGCTTTGAGAAGAGAAGTTTTGAAATCGGGAGGGCAGGCAATTGTTCAATATCTACCGGATGATATGGCTCGAGAGTTTTTTGAACTGGCTTCGGATAAACAGTTGAAATTTTTTCCTAAACATTATCTTCGAGGGAGGGTGAAACAGGCGGATCATAATATTTACATTATTGCCGAAACAGACATGGAGGAACTGAAGGGCGTGGATCCAAAAAAGATTATGATGAGAAATAAGGTTTTTAAGCCATATAAGAGATGGAGGGATCTTAAAGAGGAAAAGGGGGAATTTACATGGACACTAGCTTTGTACGGAACTCCGGCGATGGCCAAAGAAGTGTGGCTTGGGGAAAAAGAGTATTGGGAAGAGATTATCAAGGCTTGTTTTTTGAGAGAGAAAAATCCGATAAAGAAATGGCAAGAGGTGAGCGAGGAGATTCAAAGAATAAAGGGAAGGCTGAATAAAATGGAAATAAAATATTTACTGTTGGAAGCCGAAGATACCCGGCTGAGGGTAAAAATCGGAAAAAACAGAGAATGGATGGGCGGAGGAGGCAGAAATATACCAAGTTTTGAGGTCTTTATTTCTCCGGACTGGAGAGGGACGAAGGGGAAAATTAGTTTTGATCAACCTCTTTATCTTTACGGAAACATAATAAAAGGAGTGAAGATGGAATTTAAAAAAGGAGTTTTGACGAAATTAGAGGCGGAAAAAGGGCAGGATTTGATAAAAGAAATGGCCAAGGTGGAAAATGCAGACAAAATAGGTGAATTTTCATTGACAGATAGTCGATTTTCCAGGATAGAAAGATTCATGGCCAACACTTTGTATGATGAAAACCGAGGTGGAAAGAACGGTAACGTGCATATTGCTTTGGGGTCGGCGTATAAGGATTCTTATCCCGGGGATGGGGCGGCGGTGTCGAAAGAACAATGGCATGAAATGGGATATAACGATTCGATAGTGCACACGGATGTGGTGGCGACGACGGACAGGGTGGTGACGGCGGTGATGGCGGATAAAAGCAAGAAGGTGATTTATGAAAAGGGCAGGTTTAGAATTTAGGGTTGGGTTTTGATAAAATATAGGAGTTTCTAGGCCCCATCGTCTAACGGTTAGGACAGTAGGTTCTCATCCTACAAACCGGGGTTCGATTCCCCGTGGGGTCACAGTAAAATATAAAAGCTTCGATCCAGTTTATTCCTTTAGGGCCAGTTTTCATTGCCTACTCCTTCGGTTAATTGTATAATTTGCTTGTAAAATAGACAATTTTAGTTTTGTCCACTCGAGAGGTAAAAAAATGATACAAGAGCCTGACAATCTAGTTAATTTCTTCAACTCTCTTAAGAAATATAGTGATATTAGGAAATTGATTAGGGACGGAGAAGCAGAAGGACAATATCTTGAATGTAAATCTCCTCTCTCATTATCGGGATTAGATAGGAATTTACAAGCCCAAATATCAAGAGTACTTTCAGGTTTTTCAAACGCCGGTGGGGGCATTTTTGTTTTTGGTGTATCTACGGATAAAAAACACGAATTGGACGTTCTAACCCAGATCGATCCTATAGGCCTGATCGAAAATTTCCTTCGAAAGCTCGAGTTAAGACTGCCCTTATTAACAGAACCCGC
>DAOUWE010000005.1 GCA_030667285.1 Candidatus Shapirobacteria bacterium
CAAAACACAGTGTCCCTTTCGAGTGAATTCCATACCCCCAACAATTATTGCAATCAGGAGGTGTTTTCTTACACAGATTTGACTCCTGCTGAGCAATCGCCACAATCAACCGATAATCAATCCCGTGTTTCTGCGACAACTCAAAAATCAAATCCGAATAAGCAACCAACGGTGATTTATATTTCAAGAGGTATTCCTTTAACAAAATCGGTCTGGCATCAGCTCCTAGAATCAACCCTGATTGTTCAGACTCGGGTCGAATTTCCGCCTCTCCGATCACCGGCCCCTTTCCACCAATAAAGCTTTTGCCGATCTTCGTCGAAACTAAATTACTTCCGCTTGATCCAAAAATCAAAACAAAAATTATCCCCACAAAAAGAGGAGTTATCAATAAATACGAAACAACAAAAAGAATTCTATCTTTTTTGTCCATCATTCAATCCTATCTTTATTACCACACTCCTGTCAATTGACTTAAAAAGACTCATTGTTTAAACTCAGACCATGAAAAAAAACAATCCGCTCGAAAAAAACAAAGATGGTTCTTTTACCCTAACCGTCAGCATAACTAAAAATCAACTAGAAAAACAAAAAACCAAGACCCTGGAGCTTTTCGCATCCACCTTAGAAGTAGAAGGTTTTAGAAAAGGACAAGTTCCTCCCAAGATTGCCAAAACCAAAATTGACGAAAACGAACTCGCAAATCAGTCCATTCAAAAAATCCTAAACCAAGCCTATGCCGACCTTATCAAAAAACATTCCCTTAAACCGGTTCTCCCTCCCAGAATCAAAGTTTCCCCCTCAAAAGATAAAAAGGATGAAGACATCATTGTCGAGATCAGGTCTTGCGAAAGACCTGTTCTGGTACTAAAAGACTATCGAGAAGAAATTAAGAGCCTTAATGCTAAGAAAAAAATCTGGACTCCGGGCCAAGAAGAAAAAGATCAAAAAGAAGAAAGCGATCGGGACAAGGAAGAGCACCTTCAAAAAATTCTGACTGTTCTTGTTGGACTTTCCAAAATTACCATGCCCCAGTTTCTATTAGAAGAAGAGACCAATCGCAAACTCAGCGGTCTTATAGACCAAACCCAACAACTCGGCATGAGTCTAGAAGATTACTTCCGATCCAAAAATACCAATCTAGAAACTTTCAGGGCCGAGTTCCAAAAACAACTAGAAAACGAATGGAAAGTAAACTTAATTCTCGAAAAAGTAGCCGATGATCTCAAAACCGTCGTCACTCCGGAAGAAATTGAAAAAGGTATTCCCGAAAAAGCCAAAAAAACTGCTGACCGATATCTTCTGGCCAAGATTTTAAGACAAAGAAAAACCATAGAGAAGCTAACCCAGATCTAAAAACCTCTAAGCGTCCCATAATACTAGACTTTCAATCTGGCCTGGTGTAAAATGAGCCTGTGTTCGATCCATTCACTAGCAAATCTCCAAAAAAAAAGCAGGGCAAGGCGAGCTCGTTCGAAATTTTAAAAGAACCGACCGCCGGTATTCCTGATCCGACTGAAAAATTCCCTCAGGGTAAAACTCTTTTTGAACAAAAAGAAACTTTAGAGAAAAAATTCAAAAAAGAATTTCTTTACCAAGCTCAGCGCATACGCACTGAAGAAAAAGAAATCTTTAATCGAGAAAAGGGGAAACTCAAAGAACAAATTGATGGTCTGAAACTAGAAATCAAGGCCATGGCTGATTCTACTCAAGAATTGGAAACTGAGGTTAAAAAAGCCTCCCTGATAGAACCAAGAGAAGTAAACGAATACCAAACAAACTTCTTAAAACGTCTTAAAAACTTCATCAAGAATTTCAGAAAGAATCTTGACGAAGCCAGTCAGTGGCTCGAAACTCTCAATCAAAGATCCGGCAAACGCTTCTGGGGACGAGTCAAAAAAGGAGGGTCTTCTTATCTCCTTTCCGGTGAACATTCCGCCTCCCGCGCCGCCGCCTAAGCTGTTATAATAACCCTACCTTTTCGAGCCTATGGCTCAGTTGGTTAGAGCGCTTCGTTGACATCGAAGAGGTCACTGGTTCGAGTCCAGTTAGGCTCACTATGGAAAATAAACTAGAAGCACTAAGGCATTCCACAGAACATGTTCTAACTCAAGCCATGCTTGAACTTTATCCCGAAAAATTTCTAATGGCCATGGGTCCTGCCACAGATGAAGGTTTCTATTTCGATTTTGAACCCCTAAAAGACTTTAAAATAAACGAAGAACTCTTTCCCGAAATCGAAGAAAAAATACAAGAAATTATTAAAAGGGATCTGTCTTTCGTCAAAAAGGAAATTTCCATTAAAGAAGCCAAAAAACTATTTAAGGGCAACCCCTACAAACAAGAATGGCTAGACGAAATAAAAGAAAAAGGCGAAAAAATTTCTGTTTATTGGACCGGAAAAGATTTTGTCGATCTCTGCAAAGGTCCTCATCTTAAATCCACCGGTCAAATCAAAGCTTTTAAACTTCTCTCTGTCGCCGGAGCCTACTGGCATGGTGACGAAAAAAACAAAATGCTCACTCGCATTTACGGCACGGCCTTTTTCAACAAAAAAGAATTAAAAAAATATCTTTGGCAAATAGAAGAATCAAAAAAACGTGATCATCGGAAAATAGGAAAAGAGCTAAATCTATTCTCTTTTCATAAAGAAGGTCCCGGTTTTGTTTTCTGGCATCCAAAGGGCTATGTGCTCTACCAAGAACTAATTGAATATTGGAGAAAAATTCACAAAGAAAAAGGATACGTCGAAATCAAAACCCCAACCCTGCTCTCTATGCCTGTTTGGAAAAAAAGCGGACACGTAGATAATTTCTTAGACAAAATGTACTTAGTTCGAACCAAGGGATCTAAAAAAGCAGAATACGCCGTTAAACCCATGAACTGCGACGGTGGAATGTTGGTTTACAAAACCCAACCGCATTCGTATCGAGAACTTCCTATCAGAATGGGAGAGCTTGGAGTAGTTCATCGCCATGAAAGTTCCGGAGAAATACACGGCCTCATGAGAGTAAGAGAATTCACCCAAGACGATGCTCACATCTACTGCACTCCAAAACAGGTAAAAGGCGAGTTAAAAGCCGCCATTGCTCTCTGCAAACAAATGTACAAAACCTGTGGTTTGCCTCTAAACCATATCGAATTGTCTACTCGACCCGAAAAATTTATCGGATCTAAGTCTGTATGGGAAAAGGCGGAAAACACAATGAAAGAAGTTCTTAAAGAAGAAAAAATTGACCACCGTATCAATGAGGGGGATGGTGCCTTTTACGGCCCCAAGCTAGATTTCCATATTAAAGACTGTCTGGGAAGAACTTTTCAATGCGGAACCATCCAGCTTGATTTTGCTCAACCTGATAATTTTGATTTAACCTATACCGACAAAAACGGTCAAAAGAAAAGACCTGTCATGATCCACAGAACTATCTATGGTTCCCTGGAACGATTCATTGGCCTCCTCATTGAAAACTTCGCCGGTGCTTTTCCTGTCTGGCTTTCGCCCGTTCAAGTTAAAATTATCCCCATCACCAACGAACAAGAAGAATATGCCCAAAAAGTAGCTAAAGAGCTGGAAAAAAATAACATTCGCTTTGATCTTGATAGTCGCTCTTCTACTATGCAAGCCAAAATCAGAGATGGTCAAAAAGAAAAAGTTCCTTATATGTTGATCATCGGCCAAAAGGAAGCCTCTAAAAAAGAAATGTCTGTTTCGGTAAGACGGCGCGACGAAAAAGATTTAGGGATTATGTCGCTCAAATCTTTCATAACATCAATAAAATAACCCCCTCATGTGGAACTTCTGCCTACTCTATAGTAAACTTACCCACACACTGTGAGTAAACGTTATCAAAAAAGAAGGTATTCACGAGAGCCTTACTACAAAACAAACTGGGCCATAAGGGCTCAAGAGGTCAGGCTTTTGGATGCCAAAGGAAAACAAATTGGAGTCTTGTCTATTGAAAAAGCCAGAGAAATGGCTCGAGAACAAGAATTGGATTTAATAGAAATTGTCGAAAAAGCCAAACCCCCGGTTGTCAAGTTAATTAAGTTTTCCAAATTTAAATATCTGGAAAAGAAAAAATTAAAAGCCAAACCCAAAAAGGGCGGGGGAAACTTAAAGGAAATAAGACTTACCCCTTTTATCGGCCAAAAGGATTTAGAAATCCGCCTCAAAAGAATGAAAAAGTTCCTTACTGCTGGACATAAAGTAAAAGTTTCTATAAAATTCATTGGTCGTCAGGTTACCAAGCCGGAATTTGGTCGTAAACTGGTTGAAAGATTCCAAGAAGAATTAGAAGGAATCGCTATTCTGGAAATCAATCCCAAGTTGGTTCATAAAAGAATGTATGCCACTTTCGCCCCAACAAAAAAAACTAAAACAAACAAAGATGAAAAAAGCACACAAAAAACATAAATCTAAAAGCTCGGTAAAAAAACGCTTCGTTGTCACCAAGACCGGAAAAGTACTGAGACGTTCTTCCGGCATTCGTCATCTTCGACGCAACAAGACCAAAAAACAACTACGTCGTCTCAAACAAAAAAAGCTTGTTAGTCCAGGTTTCGCCAAAAAAGTTAAAAAAATATTAGGATTAACATGAGAATAAAAACAGGAACTGTCAGGCGAAAAAGACATAAAAAAATACTGAAGCTGGCTAAGGGTTATTGGATGAAGAGAAGCAAGTTGTTCACGGTTGCTAATCAAGCCGTACTACACGCCGGTCAATATGCTTTCCATGGAAGGAAACGCAAAAAAAGAGATTTAAGAAGGCTCTGGATCATGCGCTTAAACGCCTCTCTCAAAACCCACGACGTTAAATACTCTGTTTTCATAAATCAACTCAAGAAAAAGAAGGTTGATCTGAACCGAAAAGTAATGTCCGAACTCGCTTTAAAAGATCCTTCTGCTTTTAAAAAACTCGTCGATTTTGTAAAATAAGGAGGTTCTTGGTATAAAAAAGTCAGACCTCCTACCAAGGAGGTTTTTTGTTAACTAATGAAAACAAATCTACAAAAAATCAAAAAAAAATACGAAGAGTTAATTAAGTCTTCTCAAAACCGGGCCGAACTAGAAAAACTAAGAATCGAAATTCTGGGTCGTAGGGGTCTTATAAATTCTCTTTTTAAAGATATTTCAAAAACCGCCCCAAAAAAAAGAAAAGAGCAGGGGCAGGATTTAAATCAATTCAAAAAAACAATAGAAGGGCTTCTAAAAAAACAAGAAGAAAAGCTAACTGATTCTGCACCTCGAACCAAAAAGGAGAAAGGGGGGCAGTCAACCAATGGCTACACGTCAAAGAAAATCGGTCATCTTCATCCCATCACTGTCACTGAAAATCAAATCAACAATCTTTTTCGCTCTCTAGGCTTCTCCATTTATGACGGACCGGAAATTGAAACTGATGAGTATTGCTTCGAACGTCTCAATGTACCCAAAGACCATCCCTCTCGCGATCTTCAAGACACTATTTACATCAAGGAACCCGAATATCTTTTACGAACCCAAACCTCTTCTGTCGAAGCCCGTCTTTTAGAAAACGAAGAACCACCTTTCAAAGCCGCTTTTCCAGGAAGAGTCTATCGAAACGAAAAGGTAAACAAAAGCAATCACTTTATTTTTCACCAATACCAGGGCGTAGTTGTCGATAAAAACATTAACCTCAAAGACCTTATTGGCACCTTTGATCTACTGTCCAAAAACATCTACGGATCCAAAGTAAAGGTAAGATATCGTTGTAAATATTACCCCGAAGTCGAACCCGGCCTGGGTCTCGATATTTCCTGCTTTTCTTGCCAAGGAAAAGGCTGTGCTCTCTGTAAGGGAGCCGGGTGGATAGAGCTCGGGGGAGCAGGAATCATTCACCCCTTGGTTCTCAAAAAAGCCGGAATCGATCCCAAAAAATGGCGTGGTTTCGCCTTCGGCCTAGGCCTTGATCGGTGGGTCATGGCTAAATACAAAATTACCGACATCAGAACTCTCTTAGGTGGCAATCTGGCTTACAAACCAAACGAAAAATGAAAATCATATACTCTCAACTACAAAAACTAATTCCGGAATTAAAAAAAACGGCCAAGGAAGTCGCTGACGACTTAACCTTAATCAGTCATTTTTGCTCTGGCCTAGAAAAAATAAATGGCGAAGAAGTAATTGACCTCGAAGTCCGTCACAACGGGGCAGACTGCCTTGGTTATTTCGGTTTGGCCAAAGAGCTCTCTGTTTTGTACAACTTTCCTCTTTCTCTACCCAAAACCAAATCTATTCTCAAATCAAAACTTCCCTTAACTCCAGTCAGAATTACCAGCAAATCCGGCGTCAAACGTCTTATGGCCACTACCATGGTCAGCATCAAAAACAAAACCTCTCCGGCCTGGCTTAAAGATTTTTTAAAACTCCATGACATTAACTCTTTGAACCTTCTGATTGATCTGACCAATTACGTCATGATCTTCTGGGGGCTCCCTTGTCATGCTTTCGACCTTGATAAATTGAACGGGGGACTTGTCTGGCAAGACAGTACTCAAAAGAAAAATTTCGTGACTTTTGACAAAACCAAACTTGAAATAAGCAAGGGGGCCTTGGAAATAAGTGACCAAGAAAAACCGGTCAGTCTAACCTTCATCGGAGGCCAAAATTCAGGCATAGAAATCAATACCACTCAAGCCCTAATCGAAATGGCTATCTATGATCCGACTCGTGTCAGAAAAGATTCTCGTCAATATAAAATCATCACTGAGGCCAGTATCAGGCTGGGTAAATTTTTAGATCCTGAACTGATCCCCACTGCTTTTAATCATCTGATTACTTTAATTCAAAAATATTGCCAGGGACAAATCAGTACTCAAATTTACAACTACTATCCCAAAAAAGACCAACTGCCTAAAATTCTTTTCGATCCTCGAAAACCATCCCTCTACTCCGGTATCAACATTCCTTCCGACTTTGTTTTAAAAACTTTGGAAAATCTGGGCTGTCAATTAAAAAACCAAGGCCAAAATCTACTGGTAAGGCCACCCTCAATCAGGAAGGACATTGGTTTAGAAGAAGACCTTGTCGAAGAAATCATCCGCTTCTGGGGATACGACAATATCCCTACTGACCAACCTGTTTCTTCCAAAAAACTACCCGACATTACCCCCCGAGAACTCCACGTAATCGAGCACTTTAGGAAAATTCTGACAGATCTGGGATACGACGAAACTCGCTCTTGGCCCCTTGTTTCTAGTGACAAGATTGTTAATAAAGAAAAAACTATCTACACTCAAAACTCTGTTAACAGCAATTTTCCCGCTCTAAGAACTCACATCAAGCCTTCTTTGGAAATCCAGAAGAAACAATATGAAAAGTACAAGGTATCTCCTGTACAAATCTTTGAAATAGGAAAAATTTATTACAAAGAGGATAAAAAATTCAAAGAGACTTATTCGCTCGGTCTTTATAATTCTGACAGTAAACAAACCAGAAAAGACGCTTTGTTTTTGCTTTCTTCTCTCAGAATCACTAACTTAAATATTTCTTCCGGCAATTATTTCGAATACAGTTTTGAAAATCTACCAAAAGAGATTAATCTCAAAAAACTCAAAACACTGGACCCGAAAGCCGTGAACACAAGGGCCTATGAGCTAAAAAAACAAATAATCACCCTAGACGCCAACCTTACTCTGGACAAACCACTCAAGCCAAAAAAACTAATTAAAAAATATTCCCAAAAAATAGGGGATAAATATCTTTGGCAACTACGGGTCACAGATATCTACCGGGATCCCAAAACCAACAAGTATCGCCACACTCTCCGAGCTTCCTACTATAATCTGGAAAGTTCCAAAGCCAAATCCATTCATCTCAAGGCATTCAATCTTTCTAAAGTCTAAATCTTTTTACTCCGTCTCCGGCGGTGGTGTATCTGTTGGTATCGGCACCGGCGTACCGGTTCCTGGCGCCGGCGTATTGGTTGGCGCCGGCGTATTGGTTGGCGCCGGCGTATTGGTCACCGCAGGCGTCAATGTTGGGGTAGGGGAAGGTTCCCAATCCCAGGTCTTGTTCACTCCTATTTTAATTTCCCCACCGCCTACATTCCCGTCCTCATCCTTGGCTTCAGCGTGTAGTTCATAAGCTCCATCTTCTAATGTCAACTTCATCTCAAATGGTTTTTCCGTCCAAACCTTCACCTCTTCTCCATCCACAAAAAGTTTTGCCTCCACAATCTTTTTCACCGATTCAGATCTCAATTTAAAATCAAAATTATTCCCCACCGTACTTTCATGACCCGGCTCTGTAATATTCACTCTTACCCAACTGTCTCCGCCACTACAATACTCAGTCGGCGGAAAATATTTATCGTTATCCGGCTGACTAGCAATCCACGAATCTATCCCTTCCTGCCATCGATTTCTATCATCTGTAGAGAAGGGATCATTCTCTTCAAATCTAAAAAATTCTTTCTCGTCGTAATTTCCAGAACCGACATCGGCAGGCGGAGCCAAGCCGTTTCCGTCCTTACAAACTTTCAATTTTTCATGAATAGGATCGCTAAGTCTGGGTTCTGTGCCTTGCACAAAATACTCACTTCTACTGGCAAAGCCATCATGAGCTTCATATCCGGAAATCCTATCAACCTCCAAGGAAACAATCGACTCCGGGATAGAAAACTCCACCCTCGGTCTGTCTTTCAAACCACTGCTTATTATTTTTCTCCAGATTGGTGTTGCTCCCGAAACACCACTGGCTACTCTGCCCATCGGACTATTGTCATTGTTGCCCACCCAAACACCGACCAATAAGTTTGGAGTCCACCCAATACACCAGTTATCTCTCATATCATTGGTAGTACCGGTCTTAACCGCTACTTTTCTTCCGGAAACAATCAATCCATTCACCGCTCCAAAAGTTAATTCTCGAGCACCGTTGTCAGAAAGAATATCATTTATCAAAAAAGCCTCCTGTTCACTCATCACCTTTTTACCGCCCGTCGAATGAAACTCTTCCAAAACTCTTCCCTTATCGTCTTCCACTTTCAAAATCCCGACCGTCCCCGCTTTTAAGCCCTTGTTGGCAAAACTACCATAGGCCTCAGCCAACTCCAAAAGTCTTATTTCTCCACCACCCAAAGTAACCGACAAACCTAGTCGGCTCATATTTTTCTTGGTAGGCTCCAGCGTAGAAAGCCCCATCTCATAGGCCGTACTCAACATATTCTCTAAACCGACCCTGGCCAACATCTTTACCGCCGTTACGTTTATCGAGCTTCCCAATGCTTGCCTCAACTGCATTGGGCCGTTAAACCTACCATTATAATTTACCGGACTATAATCCTTTTGACCTCCTCCAATAGGAAAAACAACACTTGTATCCATAATGAAACTCGAGGCAGTATAACCCTGCTTTAAAGCAGTCAAATAGGTTACCGGTTTTATCGCCGATCCCGGCTGTCTTAGGGCAGTAACCACATTATATTTACCATCAATATCCTCGGAAAAATAATCCTTTGATCCAATCATGGCCAAAATTTCCCCTGTCACCGGATCAGTAACTATCACTCCGCCATTACTTATTCCCATGTCTTCCGCCTTCTCCATCTCTTCGGTCACAATGTCTTCCGCCTGTGTTTGCAGGTTCAAATCCAAACTAGTAGTAACTCTCAAACCACCGGACTCAACCAAATCTTCTCCATAACGTTCACTTAATAGGTCCTTAACCCAAAATACAAAATGCGGAGCTCTTATCAAACTACGATTCTCGGAAAACTCCATTTCGGGCAACATTCCTATCAGTTCCTCTTCTTGTTCGCCATCAATGTAACCATCTTCTTTCATCCTTCGCAACACCACTTCCGAACGAGAAATATAAGCTTCCGGTGTTTTTGAAAAAGGCGAATACACCGAAGGACGCTGAGGCAATCCGGCCAAAAAAGCAGATTCCAAAAGATCAAGTTCCGAAACTTTTTTGCTAAAATACTGTTCCGCCGCCGCTCCCACTCCCCAGGCCGCTCCACCATAAGGAGCTTCGTTAAGATACATCAAAAGTATCTCGTCCTTACTATATTTTTTCTCAATTTGAATGGCCAATATAAACTCTTTAACTTTTCTGGATATCGTTCTTTCGGAACTCAACAAAACATTTTTTACCAATTGCTGTGTCAAAGTCGAGCCACCATGTAATCTTCCGAAACGCAAAACGTTATAAACCTGGCGCAAATACCCGGTTCTCGAAAAACCGGAATGTTCATAAAACTCCTTATCCTCAACCGCAATCGTCGCCTGCCTCAGATATTCCGGAACATCATCCCAAACTATCGGGGTTCTTTTGGCTTCCTTGTAAACATCATACAAAAGCTCCCCGTTCCTGTCATAAATCCTGGTCGCAAAACCCTCTCTCCTAACCACTCCACTCGGAGATGGCAGATCTTTAGAATACCAAGCAAACAAACCAACCAAACCCAAAAATCCAAAAACAACCGCTCCGACAGCAAAAATCATTAGCCAAAAAGCCAAACGAGGACCAACAATATTCTTAACTCTCTTCTTTATTTTCATTAAAAAAAACCTCAGTCGACTAATTATCCTATACTCCCAAACAAACCTCAATCGCTTTAGCTTTCTGCAAAAAACAGAGTTTCTCATTTTCAGTTACCTATAACACTCAAGAGTGGAAGCAGTCCTGACAACAAAAGCGAAACAGAAGCCAAAATGAAAATTGCTTTCGCCACTCGATCCTTCTTAAGTCTTAATCTAAATCTCATGCCTAATATTACCACAAGGCAATCCTCTTCTTGTTATTCACTGGCTTGCCTTAAAAGCCTTCCTGCAGGATAATTATCTTGTCATGCTTCAAAAATCCATAAGTACTCTTCCCGGGATTGGACCAAAAACCCAAACCAGGTTGGAAAAACTAAAAATTGATACTGTTGAAAACCTTCTCCACCACTACCCTCGACACTATCAAGACTTCTCAAAACTAACTACCATTTCTTCTCTCAAAGAAAACCTGCCCACCACTATCAAGGTAAAAATCTTAAACTTCAACAATCAGTATCGGGGAAGAAACCTATCTATTCAAAGAGTTCTGGTAGGGGATCAAACCGGAAAAACCCTTGTAACCTGGTTTAACCAGCCTTTTTTGCAAAATACTCTAAAACCGGGAACCCTAGTCTACTTGTCCGGAATTCCCGGACGATTTCGTCAACAAATTCAATTCAATTCACCTGATTATGAACTAATTCTAAAAAACAAAACCGCCCTTCATACCAAAAGAATTGTCCCTATTTACCCATCAACTGCCGGTCTTAACTCCAAATGGTTTCGAAAAACCATCAACCAAACACTTCACCTTTCTCAAAAAATAACCGATTTTCTGCCTCCGAAAACACTCAAAAAACACAACCTTATTAGTCTTGAAACTGCTCTAAAACAAATTCATCAGCCCTCAACTCAAGACTCGCTCCAAAAAGCCCGAAGGAGACTCGGTCTTAACGAGGTACTTTCTTTTCAATTAAATTCTTATCTCAAAAAAAAGTCCTGGTCTCGACAAACCCCTCGTTTTAAACTCAGCCTTGAAAAAAATCAAGAAAAAGTCCTAAATGATTTTATAAAATCTCTTCCTTTCCCTCTCACCAAATCTCAAACCAAAGCCTGGAAAGAACTAAAAAAAGACCTTCTGTCTCAAAAAGTCACCAACCGTCTTCTTCAGGGCGATGTTGGTTCAGGTAAAACTGTAATTGCCCTCCTGGGGTCCCTTCTAAGCGTTCTTAACGGCCGTTTCAGTCTCATTCTGGTCCCAACAAACATCCTGGCCCAACAACACTACCGGGGCTTTAAAAACTTTCTTAAAAAACTAAACATCCCTGTTTATCTTCTTACATCAAAAGAAAAAGCTTTCTTGAAAAAAAAACTGCTTGCTCCGGGTATTATCATCTCAACCCAAGCCGCTTTTTTCCAACCCAAACTAGAAAAAAAAGACATTGCTTTCTTGGTCATTGACGAACAACATCGCTTTGGAGTCAAACAGAGAGCCTTCTTGACCAAAAACAAGTTATTACCCCATTTTCTAACCATGACCGCCACTCCTATTCCCAGAACCATGCATCTGGCTTTTTTAAGCTGGCTGGACGTTTCTTCTCTTGACCAAATCCCTCAAAACAAAAGACAGGTTCAAAGCCGAATCGTCCCTGAAAAAAAAAGAAACATTTTTTATCAATGGATCAATCAAAAAATTCTCTCCCAAAAACAACAACTTCTCGTCATCTGTCCTCTTGTTGATCAACAAGAATCCGAAAATCCCGTTCATTCAGCCAAAGAAGAATTTGAAAAACTCAAAAAAATCTTTCCCAAAAAAAGAACCGATCTCATTCACGGAAAAATTAAAAAAGAAAAACAAGAAAAAATTCTTGAAAAAATGCATAAAGGGGAAACCGATATTCTGGTTGCCACTTCTGTCATCGAAGTAGGAATAGCCCTACCTCAAACCACTGCCATTGTCATTGAAAATGCCGAACTTTTCGGTCTTGCCCAGTTGCACCAATTGCGTGGTCGAGTAGGAAGAAGGGGTCAAGAATCCTACTGCTTCCTTTTTTCCAAACAACAAAACAAACGGCTTTTAAGTTTTTTAAAAACAAAAGACGGATTAAA